>JAHIZQ010000162.1 GCA_018814505.1 Candidatus Omnitrophota bacterium | reverse complement strand
CTTTATAAGTTCCTGTCTGGTTAAACCTTTTGTTCTAAGGTTTTTGTACATATCTATAAATTTTAAAAACGATTTTTCTCCGTCTCCAATAATAAAAATATCTATGAATCTACTCATCGGTTCAGGGTTATAACAGCATCCCCCTCCCGCTATAACCAAAGGCTCTTCCTGCAGACGGTTTTCAGATAAAACTGTTATTCCCCCAGCTCGCAACATATCTAAAACATTTGTGTATGTGAGTTCATACGAAAGAGAAAAACCAACTATATCAAACTCGCTCAAGCTCTTTTTAGATTCCAAGCTAAAAAGTTTTTTTCCAAAAATGTTTAACTCATTTCTCATATCCTCATATGGCATAAAAACACGTTCGCATAAAACACAATCATTTTCATTGAGTAAATGATACAAAATTCGCAAGCCCAAATAACTCATGCCAACTTCGTATACATCGGGATATGCCAAAACAACTGATACCTTATCACTAGAAAAATCTTTACGCACACTGTTAATCTCTCCGCCGATATACCGTCCTGGTTTTTGCACCCTATCCAGTATCGCTTTAATATCTTTTTCCACAAACCACCTTTCGTTTTTATATTATTTTTCGTTCGTTACAAATTACTTGTTTTTACTCGATTCTCCGGCTTATACTAAGCAAAATCCCCACGCCAATAAGCGTCACTATTGTATTTGACCCTCCATAACTTATTGCCGGAAGAGGTAACCCTACTACCGGCATAAATCCTGTTGTCATGGCAATATTTACAAAAACCTGGAACGATATTAGCGTCACAATACCCACGGCAATAGCTTTTCCTTGTATATCGGTACTCTTTGAAGCCATTCTTACCCCCCTCATGATAATAATAGCATATAACCCCACTAAAGCAATCGCCCCTACAAAACCCCATTCTTCGCCAATAACAGAAAAAATGAAATCCGTATGTCGTTCCGGAAGAAACTTTAAATAACTCTGGCTTCCGCATAACCATCCTTTTCCAAACATTCCGCCCGAACCAACAGCAATTTTTGACTGGATTATAGTATAGCCCGCGCCTAATGGATCCAAGTTAGGATTCATAAAAACCATGAGCCGGTTCTTTTGATAATCTTTTAAAAACGCCCAAAAAAAAGGCAAACTTACAAGTCCCATCGCAATATTCCATAACACGTATTTTACTTTTGCTCCGCAGACAAAAAGTATAGCAAAAAGTATCGGAATAAGAACAAACGCAGTTCCTAAATCCGGCTGGAGAAATATTAAAATAACCGCGGGCATAATTAAAATGACGGAACTTATATAATTTTTTAATGTGCCAATTCTTTCCCGTCTTTCGCCTAAAAATACCGCTAATACCAATATTACCGTTATTTTAATAAATTCCGAAGGCTGTAACGAAACAGACCCAAGAGTTATCCACCGACGAGCGCCATACCGTTCTCCACCAAATAACAAAAGAAAAACAAGAGCCGCGAGATTCAAAACGTACAGGATGTAAGCATAATTCAAAATCCTCAAGTAATCCATCCTTGCCACGACAACAAGAAAAACTAAACCGATAAGAACCCACACAGCTTGTTTTATAACCAGGGAATCCAAACCATGTCCATCATTCTGCCAATCCCAAGTAGCACTATGTACAAAAAAAACTCCTAGCAATGCTATTAAAACTGCCGTAAATAATAAAACTTTATCCACACGCCCTTTGGCCGCTCGCATGACACCTTACCTTTTATTTTTTTCCAAATTTTAGCCTATAAAAATCTTTAGTCGTTATATTATGTCCATTTCGCAAAAGGGAATATCCCTCAATTTCTCCCTTAAAAAAAGGGAGAAATTGAGGGATATTTAAATCCAATTTGCTAAACGATCACGTTACATTTAATGTTTCTTTATCTTCCACATGTACACTCTACTAAATAATGCCCAAATCCCCTGCTTTTTTAAAAATTTCACCTGCTGTTTTTGCAGAATAGTACCCGCCTTTCCCGCCAAATTCATCAAACACTACCACCGTTAGCTTTGCTGAAGAAAATGGAGCAAAACCCGCAAACCAGCCATGATTTTTACCTTTTGAAGTCTGAGCCGTACCGGTTTTCCCGGAAACTATAAACTCTTTTTGTTTTGCGTTACAACCTGTGCCCCGGTACCCATTAACTACTTCTTTTAATCCTTCTCTTATATTTGAAACTGTTTCAGGAGAAAGATCCAAAAAAACTTTTTCGCCGCTATTCACCCTTACATCATCTACGCGTTCTACAACGTACGGCTTCATTAAATATCCACCATTAGCAAAAACCGACATCATTCGCGCTACCTGAATAGGTGAAGTTAAAAGATACCCTTGTCCGATTGAATAATTTACAGTATCTCCCTTATACCATTTTTTGTTCAGGTTTTTACTTTTCCACGCTGTCGAGGGTAATGTACCGCTACGCTCTCCGGGAAGATCTATTCCGGAAGAAGATCCAAATCCGAATTTGCCAGCATATTCGGATATTTTATCCGCGCCGGAAAGAAGACCCATCTTAAAAAAATAAACATTGCATGAATTTTTTAGCGCATCCTGCAACACCTGGTCACCATGCCCTTTCTCCTTCCAACACGCGAAAGAAGTCTTGCCTAAAGTAAAACTTCCAGAACAATTAAAAACAGTTTTTGGAGTTGCTTTCGATTCTTCCAAAGCGCTAACAGCAGTCATTGTTTTAAATACCGATCCGGGAGGATACACCCCTGAAATAGCCCTGTTAAGCAAAGGATACGCGTGATCTGATAAAACGTTTTTTATTCTTTTTCTTTTTTCCTTATCAATAAAAATCTCCGGATCATAAGCCGGCGCGCTTACCATCGCTAAAACAGCTCCGGTCGATGGATCCATTGCCACAATAGCTCCCTTTCTGTCCTCCATCAAATTTTCACAGTATTTCTGTAAATCCAAATCAATAGTCAAATAAATATCCCTACCAGGGAAAGGTTCCCGAAACCCTAGTGTAGCCGCTTCCCTCCCTCTATGATCAACTTCTATTTGTTTACCGCCGTGTTTTCCCCTTAAATAGTCATCGTAATATTTCTCAACTCCGTCCCTGCCAACAAAGTCATTTATCCGATACCCATAATGCTTTAACTTCTTAAACTCGGAACGATTAATAAGCCCAACGTATCCTAATACATGAGAAGCCGTTTCTTCATATATGTATTTACGTTTTGCTGAGACCTGAAGCACCAGATCAGGATGATTCATGCCAAGTTCTTCCATATGCACAGTTTTTTCCATGCCAATATCCTCAACAATGCAAACCGGAGAATACGGATTTTTCTTACTTTCTTTTATTCTCGATAACAGTTCTTCTTTGGACATTTCAAAAATTGAATTTAACTCGACAGCCAAAGCGTTTGCATCTTTTATGCGATAATACAAAACTGAAACGTTAAACGCCAATATGTCTTCGACCAGCACTCTGCCTTTTCTGTCCAGAATACTACCTCTTGGAGCCATTAGAGGCAAAACCTTGAGCCGATTTTCTTCAGACATAATTTTATATTTTTCATGAATACCAATCTGAAGATATGCTACTCCAGCTAAAAGCAATACCATGGCAATAATTAAAATCAGACTAAAAATACCTATTCGCATACTTACATCCGCGATCTAATTGCATTACCGCGCTTTCCATATGTTTAATGTTAAAAAGAAACTTTCACCTAGTCTTTTATCCGTAATACAGGTTTATAAAGCATAAAAAAAATCGGAGAAAATAAAACAGTAACAGCAACCTGCTTCCAATTGGCTGATATTGGCAAAACTAATTCAAGCGTATTGTGCAAAATAATATTGAAATAGCAAGTCTGTAAAACAATCATCACAATAATGACAACAAATGAAATCAATCCCTGAACAGCAAAATTTTGTTTGTAAAACATTTTTGCCAATACCGCAGAAACTACAGCGCTGATAGGAAAAATAATGATTCCTGGAACCATCATATCAACAGAAAAACACGCACTTAAAAATCCTGCCGCGAATCCAAAGATTATCGCGTCAAAAACATCAAGAAAAATGCCCACAAAAACTACCATGAGTAAAATAATATCCGGAAACCATAAGACTTGGCGTAGAAAAAAAACCTGAAAGAAAATACAGCTTAACAAACTTACGTACAATACCAAATATCTTTTCATTTCTTGTCCTATTTCATGTCTCTTTTAAGCTTTCAAAACCTTACTGATTTTGCTTCTTAATTTTGTGTTTTTATTTTTTCATTAACAAACCAATTTCATGTTCACATTCCATAAAATATGAAACTTACCGCGCAAGGAGTATACTCAACTATTTTATGCATAAAACTTCTTCCTGATCGAAAGGATTTGCGGAAGGTTTAATCATCGCGTATTTGTATAAACCGGTTTTACTTCTGCCTACGGACTCTATTTTTCCTATTGTTATGCCTTTTGGGAATATTTTGCTATATTCTGACGTGGTTACTATGTCACCTTTTTTTATTTCAGCGTCAATTGGAAGATATAGCATTTTTACCAGACCATTTCCCGCGCCCATTACGATCGCGTTTATTCGAGCTTCTTTTAAGATGCCTCCGGCTCGGAAATTTGGATGGGTTATCAGCATTACGGAACTCATATGCTCCCCAGGTTCAATAACTTTTCCAAGTAAACCATCAGCCGAACAAACCGCGGAATCTTTTAATATTCCATCTGTGACACCTTTATCAATCATAAAAGACGCCATCCATTTGCTAGGATCCCTGGCAATAACTTCCGCTGAGATCGTATCAAATTTTATTTTCTCTTTAAAATTTAAAAGTTCACGTAGACGGATATTTTCGGTGCGGAGTTCTTTAAAGCGTTCTAACTGAAGAGACAATTGTTCAATTTCAACATTCAAAAATTTATTTTTTTCATAAAGATTTTTTTTAGAATAAAAATACCCACTTGTTTTAGAATAAAGCTTTACGGGAAAAGAAATGACTGTTATAGAAAAATTTTTCAGGTTTAGAAAAAAAGAGGGGACAAAAACAATGAGCAGAATCAGGCCACAAGACCAAACAACTAATAATCTGTTTCTTTTTTTTGCAAAAAATTTATACACATTGAAAAACTACCGTTTATTTTTGATGACTTGAACCAACAGTTAATCTTTTTAAATATTTCAATTCGCTTAATACTTTACCTGTCCCTAAAGCAACAGCGGTTAAAGGGTCATCAGCCAAATGAACCGGCAAATTGGTCTCCTCAGCTATTAGTTTATCCAACCCTCTAAGAAGACTTCCTCCTCCGGCAAGAATTAAACCTTTTTCTATAAGATCCGCGGACAATTCCGGAGGCGTCCTCTCCAACGTAATTCGCACTGCCTCCACTATCTGCGCGATTGGTTCCGAAAGTGCTTCTCGGACTTCTTCACTCGTAATATTAAACATTTTCGGCAAACCCGCGACAAGGTCTCGACCCCTCACATCCATTGTCATTTCTTCTTCCATAGGATACCCGGAACCTATTCTTATCTTTACTTCTTCCGCGGTTCTTTCTCCAACCATGAGATTGTAAGTACGTTTCAAATAGTTAATGATAGCATCATCCATTTCATCCCCGCCAATGCGAATCGATTTTGAAAAAACCACACCAGCCAAAGATATTACTGCCATTTCGGTCGTCCCACCTCCGATATCAATTATCATATTTCCGGAAGGTTCCTGGATCGGAAGCCCAACCCCAATTGAAGCCGCAACAGGTTCCTCTAGCATATAAACTTCCCGCGCGCCTGCATGTAAAGCTGAATCTTTAACGGCACGCTTTTCAACTTCGGTTATTCCTGATGGAACCGCAATAACCATTCTTGGCCGCACTAATCGTCGAGAATTATGCACCTTTTTTATGAAATATCTCAACATACTTTCCGCTATCTCAAAGTCCGCAATTACTCCATCTCTCATAGGTCGGATCGCAACAATATTTCCAGGAGTTCTCCCCAGCATACGTTTAGCTTCTTCACCGACCGCTAAAACATTTGAAGTCCCCGCTTCTATGGCGACAACAGAAGGCTCACACAAAACAATTCCCTCGTTCTTAAGATACACCAACGTGGAAGCTGTCCCCAAGTCTATCCCCATATCACTGGAAAAAAGACCGAGCAGATTATCATAGTATTTTTTAAGTTTTGTTCGTATCATATTTTTTGTACGTTGCTCACTGTGGTAGGACACTCTTTCAAAGTTGATAGAATAGTAACAG
>JAHIZQ010000161.1 GCA_018814505.1 Candidatus Omnitrophota bacterium | reverse complement strand
TGGCTTCTTCTACAACCTTAGAAATTATTGCTTGCTTGATTTCGCTTACGTCTACCCCTTTAGGTGTGTTTTCAAATTTCCGCGGCAGTTTGACATGAATATGAGTACTCTTGTCGGCTTGTTTTAGCAAACTAAACGTTTTGTCACTTTCCTGAAACTTAGCCATGACTTTGTTGTCACTTGTTATAACGGTAAATCCTGAGATAATACCACCTATTGTTTCTGTTTTGATTGTATACGGGTTTTTTCCTTTTTTATCTTCTTTGGGTGTAGTTTCTTTTGGTTCAGGACCTGTAGTTATATCATCTTTGGATTCTTTTGTTGGTTTTTTGTGTTTTGTCACAAGTATCTTGACCGCCACAAAAGTAGCAAAAAATCCTACTATAAAATCTATTAGAAGCATCCAGTTTCTACCAACAAAATCTTTCACGCGTTTAATAACCCCTACTACCCGGCGTTTCTTTTGTTTGATTTCTTTTTCCGCAATGTTGACACCGTCTCTTAATGACTGTACGGCACTTTTCGGAACCTTGTTTCGTTTTTCGAAAGTATCTATCTCGGTTTTAATAGCATTCAATTCTGACAGATCTCTATTCTGAATGGCTTTTCGAATATGCGCGCCTATAACATCGTATTCTATTTTAAAAAGTTTGTAACGCAATCCTTCAACATCGTTTACGTCAAGACCTTTTTCTTCTAACACTTCTATTGCTTTATACGAAAATTCTAATTCGCTTACATCCAGATTTTTTAGCGCGTCTTCTATGTCGGAATTAATATCTTTGATTAATTCTTGTAATGTTGCGTCCGCGATATATTTGGCATCACCAGGATATGCCGGAGCCATTTTTTCTTCGGCTAATTCATCTAAATCTTTTTGAAGCTCACCTGTTTTTTCCCATTTGGTTTGAAGGCTTTCTATAACCGCGTCTCTCGCTTTTTGGGCATACTCTATTTCGCTCCTTAATCCATCAAGCCGTTGACGTTCGAGACTCTCCGGATCATATGCTTTTGGGTCTTGCCAGTTCTTCCTCGCGGCCTCGTTAATATACGTTAACCAGTTCTGCACCAAAGGCAGATTGAATTTGGCTTCATCTTTTATTTGACCCGCTGTTCTTTTATACCAGGCAAATTTGTTTTTTGCTTCGCTTGTCGCAAGATGAAAACCAAGCTGGGGCGATTCATATTGCTGACTTACATCAATGCTTCTTATAGCAAAAGCGTTTATCCAAAATACTGCTATCATAACCATAACCGTCAAAGGCGCCAGGTTTTTAGCCCAGTTACCGAATCGCGCTTCTGTATTATCTAAAACTGTCTGCCATCTTGGCTCCAATTCTGTAAATGCAAAAACCCCTAAAGATTTTATTGGTTCACTAAATTTAAATTGTTTCCAGGATTCTTTTAAGGACTGTCTAAACACAAGCGGCACTTTAAAATGAAAAACTTTAATAAAATTTTTCCAATAATCTTTGGTATCTACTTCTCCTTTAAGGAACATTGTCTTAAACGGGAACAAACTTTCTTTATAGTCTGAAAGCGCTGGATGGTATGTTTTTGCCCAATAACTATCCAAGCCATAAAACAATTGATAAAATACGCATACTACTGCCGCGGCAAAATGAGAACCCCAGATAATGTTATAAAAGTTCATAATGCCGAAATATGCCAATGAATACATTTTCCGACCGGTTCTTTCTCCGAATATAGACGTTAATCTGATTGGCACAACATCAAGAAATTCCATAACAGCAATAACGGCAAGAATTCCTAGAAGAAACGGAATTTTCGCGTTTATAAAAGGTAGGATTCCTAATGAAACAAGTATTGCCTGATAAAATCTTCTTCTGCCGACTTGGGTTAATCTTACCCTGCCGTAAGTTAAGTCTTCAATCCTACGCTGGATGCCATCTACTGCCCAGGGATAATCTTCGCCTTTTTCCCTTAAATGTTCCAGATCTCTTTTTAAATCGTCAACTTGATTCACTACCTGATCAGGGAACCGATTTCTTATATTAAATAACGCTAACCATGCGAAGAAAAGTTGAAATCCGTAACTTACAGCAAATATGACTAAACCTAACTGCGGAGTTGTAATATAGGGGTATAACTGCGGCACAAAACTGCCAATAGCAGTTGTACACGCGGCAAGCACGGGACCTATACCGGGCAAATTAAACCCAAACGGAAATATAAATTGCGTAACTAGAAAAATATCCGCGGCTAAATAAAAGAAAATTGTGAATATTCCGCTAAGACTCGCAAGAATAAAATGGCAAAATAAAACCGGCGCAATGGCAAAAAGTCTTGGAAGCCCTAAAACAATAACGGCAACTGGCCCTGCCTCATCTCTAACACCGCTAAGTTTTCTAAGCATTCTGTACGGATGCCGGCATAGCGCGTAAAAGAACATACATCCTGTAGTAAAGTGACCTATCTGCCAACGTGCGACCTGCCACCAACGCCTAGGCCCTGCATGAGGCTGAGAGTCTTCTTTAACTTCTGTTTCCTCCCCGTCAAGAAGCATAACACGCCTGTAAGAAATAAGTATTCTTGTCCCAAAGTCAAGGTCTTCTGTTACGTTGTAGCCGTCATGCATACAAAGTTTCATAAACCTTTGCCAGTCGAAATTATTGCCTGTTCCGCCTAAAGGTATTGCAGTTATTTTATTAACAAAACCGGCTTTCTGCCCTAAAAAGCCCCAAATGCCGCCTTCGACATAAGTTCCTGCCATTATTACAAAAACCATTGCCGGGATAGATACCCAAAGAGGAAAGCCAACACCAATGTTTGTAAGCGCTCTTATTGCGGACGATATTAGCAAAAAGCCGTCTACACCGCCGTAAACAATACCAATAAGACTTAAAATGCTACGTTGGGAAACAAACCCTCTTAAGACAAGGCCAAACCATTCCCCATAATTAATTGTAGTCTGGGTATCTCCTATCCCGGAATATTGTTTTTGAAGGAGTATGGTTTGGATAACCATGGGTTTGTTGCGGTTTCGAAATTCTTCTATGCCTTGTTCCCCAAATTTACCTTTTGTAGTATATAAAAACTCTTCAAAAAGAATACCTGCTATACAAAAAACAAACATTGTAAGGTATATTACTGCCCTTCCTTCACCTGTAAAAAGATTTAATGCGCCTTTAATCCCGTTTGCCAAAAGATTATGGCCTATAAACCATGTAATAAAACCACCCAAAATATACTGTAACCATAAGGACAGTGTTGACCATCTTAACCACTTTCCTTCATAAAAATTAACGTTTGTTTCCATGCCCCATCTTTTAACGTTATATTGAAGGCATTTTAGTTCGTGTAACTCACGCTTTAACCGAACTGTAACACCACCACCTGCTTTGGGCCCAGCGCGATCAATCGCGTTTTTAACTTTTTTGATAGAGCTTCTCAGGTCGCGCGCGCTGATACCTGTACCACGTCTTAACCTGTCCGCCAAACGGTCAGTGGTAAACTCTGTCATAGTCATGCCCATCATCTGTTCCCACAAATATCTTCTTGCGGGCACGTCTTCAACGTCTATAAGGTTAAAACTGTAAGGTTTTTCCGCGAAATTGAAATTATCTACCTTTATCACTGTATTTGCCTGGTTATCAGCATATGGTTTTGTCTGAGGTTTAAGCGGCACCACGCGATAAAGGCCTAGTTTATGATTTACCTTTCCCGTAACCGTGGCCTCGTTAGGCCCACGGCAGGTTGTAAAACTCATTGTTATTGTTGAAGGAACTGTGCCGTCTTTCATGCCTTTGGCTACAATTTCATTGGTTTTGTCGTCTTTTGATTCCGCGGCTATAATCGCGTCTGTTCCGGGATAACCGCTACTTGTTATAACTTTACATACATTCGTGACAACT
>JAHIZQ010000160.1 GCA_018814505.1 Candidatus Omnitrophota bacterium | reverse complement strand
TTTCAATATGAGTTTAAAAAAATAGCAAAACAAATATTAGATATTTCCTCTTATGCTTATCAAAACCATGTGCCATTTTTTTTCTACAGGCCTTTTTTAATGTGCATGTTTAGTGAGCATGAACTTGGGTTTTTACAATCGATATCCCCACTTTTATTTTACAGTCGGTGCGAAATTAACCTAGGAGGTGATTACCATCTTAATTTAGGATTAACCATTAATCCTGATCTGACCTGCTATCCTTGTCCCAGCGTACACATCAAAGGCATTAAAATTACTTCTGATACTACGCGGGAAGACATTAAGCAAAGCTTCAATGAGTCCATGACGGAGTTATGCACTCGTCCTCTTATGGATTCTTGTAAGAAGTGTCTTTATTTTGCAAATTACAAACATCAATTAGTAGAAAGCAGCCCTATGGTACTTAATAACAAAAAGGCATGCCAAGGTGGGTGCCTGAGGTATAAAGAGTCATTTTTTGTAAAAGATTTATGAAAAAAAGAACGAAAATTTTTAAATCAGAGTTTTATAGGATACGAGAACTATTAAGTTTTCCAAAATATCGTTTTCAAATTATCGTTTCTATAGTATGTATATTTTCTGTCAGAGTAATAAAATTTCTATTTCCCGTACTAAGATGTTTTGATAATCTTTATTTTCGTCATAAACAGAAGTTACTTTTAGATAGAAGTATTCAAATAAATAAAAGCAGTAGAACTCACAAAGAGATTCTTCGCGTTGCTACAACCTACCAGTGTAATGTAAACTGTTCTTTCTGTTATGCTCAATGTCTTCGTGAGGAGTTTAAGCGGCACATGTCTTTAGACGATTTTGAGTTTTTAGTTAAATGGGCAAAATCTCAGGGCTGGAAGAGTTTCAGGCTTTTAGGCGGAGAGCCTACTTTCCACCCGTATTTCAAAGATATTTTAGATATAGCAAGACGAGAAAGGCTTACTATATCCATTTCAACAAACGGCTTATTTGATAGGGAAGTGAATACTCTTTTGAACCGCGATTTGATAGAGTCTATTAACTTCAGCTATCCTCAAACTCAAAGGACTCCCGAGAAAAAAGACCTTTTTTGCGCGAACATTAAAAACGCTATCTCTAAAGGTATTCCTGTTGTTGGTTCGTGGATTATATATTTTGATGATGAAGATGGTTGGCGCGAAATCGTAGATTTGGCAAAAAGATATCAGAACAAAATAACGTTACGTTTTAGCATGGCCTTGCCAGGGAAAAGAGAAGATCTTTCTCCCGCGGATTTAAAACAGAATCTAAGGAAAATAGTAAAACAAATTTTAAATATATCTTCTTATTGCTATCAGAATCGCGTCCTCTTTTTTTTCTATAGACCATTACTTCTATGTATGTTTAATAAATCGGAACTTGATTTTTTATATTCAATAAGTCCATTTTTATTTGATTCCCAGTGCGCGTGTTTTTATGTTGATGGTAATTATGCCAACCTGGTAACTATTAATCCTGACCTAACCTGCTATCCTTGTCCTGTCGTACAAGTAAAGGGCATGAAGATCGCCTCAAATACTACGCGCGAGGATATAAGTCAATATTTTAAGTCATCGGTAACAGAACTTAGTAGAAAACCGCTTGTGGATTCCTGCGCAAACAGCGATGCATTTAATAATTACAAAGACCAATTAAAAAACAAATTTCGTAATTTCTTCGATAAAAAAATTTGTCAAGGTGGGTGTATTGGATATAAAATGTATTGAATGGCTCTTAATTTAAAAGGAGGTTATTGTGCCAGGAAGAATTAGGAATTTTTTTATAATGATTATTTTTATTTTGGCTTTAACAGTAGCAACAGCTCCTCTTCAGGCTGCAAATGAGAATGGTGATATTAACGATGGTTCATGCACTGGTTGGGGGTGGCCCCTGCCTTATGAACAGGTAAGTAAAAAATCTCTAGAATGGCTAGAATCAAAAGGGTGGTCGCCGCTGACTATCGGGTATTTTGCTGATATCCCAGGTTATTCAGCTTGTTATGCTATAATTAAAGAAAAACAACTTTTAGAGAAACGTGGACTTTCGGTACGTTTTATAAGCTTTCTTTCCGGCCCCCCTATCGTAGAGGCATTTTTGGGTGGTCAGACTCAGGTTAC
>JAHIZQ010000159.1 GCA_018814505.1 Candidatus Omnitrophota bacterium | reverse complement strand
ATCGCATTACTCGCAGGTGATCCATATAAGGCAGAATTGGCATTTCAGGACGCGTTGGCGCATTCGTTGCCGGCAAACCGGAAACAAATTCTGTTCCGCCTAGCCGCCGTCTATGCCATGCAACAACGATTCGATGAGGCGTTTGTTGAGCTTCGGGCTTCCGAAGAGGCGGGGTATCCAATCGAGAGGGATGTTCGCCTGCTGCCGGTCTTGGCAGAATATCTGGATGCCCCGGCGTTTTATCCAGAAGCCCTTGACTATGCCCTTCAGGTTCTTGATGCGTTTCCAAAGCACGAAGAGGTGCTAGTATCCGCAGCGATTTTGTACGCCCGATCCGGGCAAATTACGACATCGAACCTGTTAATGGATATGCTGGCAGAAAAAAATCCGGAATGGGCATCAATGGCACGTCAGAGATACGGTGCCTTGCTGCCGGCGGATTAGTGCGGTATATTTGCGCCGTGGCGGGGGGAGTCAGGTTTTAGGTGTTGGGGATATATCCCCCAACAAATCCCTCCCCTCTTCACTTACTAACAAGAGAGAACCTCTTTTAAAACCCATCAGCTAAAACCTCTGACCTGGCACCTATCGTCTAACGGCTTTCGCATACCATTCTTTTATAACGTCCGTAGCAGGTTTATTTTGAGGAGTAAATCCCCTATTATATTTTCCGCCCATTCTGACATTAGTTCCCCAATACCACCAGTAAAGACCGCTAAACCAGTCTTTGTTCCAAAAGGTTTCTAAAAGCGCCTTATAATAATCAGCTTGAAGGGCAAGATTTACTTCGCTTCTTGGAATATGTTCCCATGGCCTAATAACAGCACCGTCAGCAGAAGAACATCCAATTTCGGGAAATATAATGGGTTTTCCAACTACACGTTGAAACTTTTCCATTTCAACAACCCAAACTTTCCACCCTGCTTTCAATTCCGCATATGTGGGAACCATGTTTTCTGTTAAGGGAAAATACGCGTTAATGCCCACATAATCTAACAAATCCCAAAACCTTATGTCAAGATACCTGTCCCAATGAGCGGCATAAGTTAAAAGACCTGAATACTTACTTTTTATCTTTTCGATCAAATCTCGCCAAAGATATCCCTTGACCGTCGCGGATGTTGATAATTCTGTTCCTATACAAATCATTTCCACATTTTCCTTATTAGCGATATCAACATAATGCATCATATATTTACGATACTTGTCAAACCACTCATCCCATTCTGCTTCCTGTGTCGCACCGATTTCTCCCCGCCAACTGCCATCAGATTTGTCCAACAAATCAAGATGCGGTTTCAGCATAACTTTCATGCCTAATTCATGTGCTTTCCTAATAACATGCACCATAGCCTCATCAGAAGGAGTTTTTGCGGTGGGGTGAATATCGCCTGACCAAGGCGTTGTTTGATACCACGTCACAAGTACGCTTACCCAATTTGTGCCTGTTTCACTAAGTTTTGTCAGGGATTCATCTGAACCGGAAGTAAGATATCCCTCTTCCGACCAGGTAACATAGCCCATACCTTTTTGAAAATCTTCAGCCGCTTTAGGACCACTAAAAAGTTTTATGCCAAGAAATAACGCGAGAACAACTAATAGCGAAATAATGCCCGGCAAAAGCTGTGTAATATTGTTTTTCCTCATTTTTTTATCTAATTTTTCTTCGACATTTTTTTTCTTTTTAGCATTTTTCCCAACCATAACATTTCCTTTCCCACATCATAAGTTTTTGTAATTCACGTTTGTTATTTACCGCACCTAATGTTATCAATGTACATCAATCCTTCATATTCTGGTTTCCTATTGGACTCAACCCGTATAGCAACTTTTCTTACATCTTCAGCAAATTTATCATCCGGAACAATTCTTTTCCAATCGTAACTTCCCGGCTCAATATTCGCAGAAAGTGTAACCCATTTTCCCGGAACTAGAGGAACACTTCGGCTCATTTCCACAAATTTCCAGTTATTTCCCACGGTTAAAATCATTCTGGCTTTAAGCCCTATTGGAGCGTCTTGCGGCAAATATATATCCGCGCTAACTACCCGATACGGGGATAAATCTAAATATTGCTGTATTTCAACTAATGCCGCGGCCCAAATATCCCCGGGGAAATTCACTTCCACTCGCATACTGTTTTTGCCATGTATTGCTACTTCATTTGAAGATGTCACATTTTTTGCCACATAATCATTCTTTCCACGAGCCCACAATGGAATTTCCCAACCGTTAAGATCTTTTTCAAAGTCATAGTACACTCTTTCTTCGGTTATGGGTGCGGATGAAGGCACGACAGCTTTCACCTGATCTACATCTCTCTTTATTTCTTTCGGCTTTTCGCTTTTCTTAGTTTCTTTCTTTAAAGTTGCCGTTTTTGCAGGAATAACTTTCTTTGAAATTAACGTTGCTTTCGAACAACTCCGTACACATAAAGCCACTAAAAGTACAAACACAACGAGTATTAGCCCACTTAAAGCAAAAATATACATTCGAAGATTTCGCATTCTAGACTTCCTCTCCTATCTTTTGAATTATTATGCCTGCGGTTTGCTGGCCTAACACAGGGGGCGCTATACATAACACCCCCCTTAAAAATCCCGAATACCGAAACAGCTATCTTTCGATTCTAACGTTATCAATATATACAGGCCCCGTATACGCGGGGTTATTATTCGAATAAACTCGTACGTCAATTTTACGTATATCCTGACGGAAAGAATCATCAACCTGTACTCTGCGCCAATCAATACTTCCCGGCCGTAAATCACCGCTAAGGGTTACCCACTGCCCAGGTTTAAGTTCATAAGATCTACTCATTTCTACCCATTTCCAGCTATCTCCAACAGTTAATATCATTGATGCCTTTAACCCTTCTGGAGCATCTGCCGGCAAATAGATATCACAAGCAACATTATCGTAGTCGGACCAATCAAAAAACTGCATAATCTCGACTATTCCGCCTGTCCATTTGCCACCTGGAAAATCAACATCCATTCTAAGGCTTTGGCTCCCTTCACTAGCAAACCTATCGGAAACCTCTATGCTTTGCTGTACATGATCCGGTTTCTCGTATGCCCAGTCAGGAATATCCCAACCTTGTAAACCGCTTTCAAAATCAAAAAGAACGGCCGACTCAGTTGTTTCCTCAGCTTGTATAGCCGTTCCCGCAAATAGTATACACACTATCGCGGCCAATACCACTATTTTCTTCATTTTGTACCCTCCTTATTTGTATTCTTTCTTACTTAACCACGAGCTATCCAACTGTTTATAACTTGTTCTGCCTTTTTCCCTTTTACAGTAAAACCTAAAGGACTCCATCTTTCCTGCGGGAAATACTGCCAAATGTAGTACCCTTTAAACCACGGTCTCTGCAACATTACTTCAAACATAGCAGACAAACAATCTGCCTGTTCCTGTTCATCTTCAACACTCGTTATTGCTACCCAAGGCTGGCGATTTGCGCCATCGCTTGAAGGATACCCAATTTCGGTAAATAAAAGGCCTTTTTCCACTAATCCTTTTTCCACTAACCAGCCATCAATTTCGTCAGCTTTGTCTTCCCATGCCCTTTTAAGCTGATCTTTCGTAGGATTGTTTGTTTCTGTTAATGGAAAATAAGCATCTATCCCGATAAAGTCCATTTTATCCCAAAACGGCACTTCCTTATATTCCGTCCAATTAGCCGAATAAGTTAAAACTCCTTCATAGTTCTCTTTAACTTTGTCAATAACCTGATTCCACCGTTTGGCCCAAGTCTCAAAAGTAGTTGCTTCAAGTTCCGTACCTATGGAAAACATCTCAACATTGTTCTCTTGACAAAAACAAGCGTATCTAAGAATGAACTCTTCATAGCTGTCAAACCACGCTGATGAAGGGCGAATATTTATTCGAGCTTCATCAGTACGCGGATCAACATGGGGCTTAATCATAACACGAAGCCCCAACTTATGGCAAACTTCCACCGCGTGCTTCAGGGCTTCTTCCGTAGGTGTGTCGCCATTCGGAACATCATTTGTGTATATGTTCGCGGAATCAAGATCGTCCTGATACGCCGGAACCATAATAGCCACAGTATCAAAACCACTCTTTTTTAGTTTCGCAAGCATAAGATCTGAAGCCGACAGTAAAAGCTCTTCTGCCATCCAGGAAGTATAAACAACTCCCTTCTGAAAGCTTTTGTCCGCTATCGCAACTAACGGCTGTGCCACTTCATTTATCAGCTTTTCCGCCTCCTCTATTATATCATCTTTTTCAGTGTTTTGCACATAGTCTTTTTGGGAAACCAAGGCATGTGGATTATGCTTTTCAGGGCCATATATTTCGATTTCCCAAATAGATATCCCCCACGCGCTATTAACCTTTTCAATGCCCATAATCTTTACATATCGGCATTTGGCCTCTGGGAAAGACGCGGTCACCGTGCCGCCTTGCCCATTTTTCTCGGAATGCACCAAAGTCCAGTTTTCTCCATCCATTGAAACCAATATATCATAACGAGTTGCATACGCTCTTTCCCACTTAATAACAACACTGTTTACGACACTTTCCTGGCCTAAATCCAAAGAAATCCACTGTTCCTGCGCGCTATAATCACTAGACCAACGCGTCAGCATATCTCCATCAACCGTTGCCATAGGATTTGGTTCTGGGGCCCAATCCGGGGTTACATCAAAACTTGACACTTCGGTATTTACAACCGGAATATACGCCATATTTTCATTTCCTAAAACACCTTCTTGTTCTATCCTAACAGTAGCGGATACTTCCGGGGCCCCTTCCCCTCCTGCCATATCTTGTTTTGAACAAGACATGCTCACTACGGCCATACTCACTAAGATTATTGCCAAAATAAAAGAGGTATACGATTTTTTCACTTTTTCCCTTCCTTTTTGATAACCCATTTTCATATTTTATTCAGGATTACCCCTTTAACCCCGTCATCGCTATTCCTTTTATAATGTATTTCTGGAAGAGCAAATAGACCACAAGCATAGGCAAGGTTGCTACAACTGCGCCAGCCATTACCATAGCAAAATTTGCTCCAAACTGCCCTGTAAGCACTGCTAAGGCCAAAGGTATCGTACGCATATTACTTGTATGAATAACAACTAAAGGCCACACAAAATTGTTCCATTGCTGTAGAAAAGTAAATATAGCCAAAGTAGCAACAACAGGCTTAATTAACGGCAAAATTACTTTCCGATATATTGTAAATTCTGAGCAACCGTCTATTCTGGCGGCATCAATTAAATCATCTGGTATACTGTAAATGAATTGACGATTAAGAAAAATGCCGAATGCGCACCATGCCATTGAAGGGATAATCAGGCCTCTGTATGTATTAAGCCACCCAAGTTTTTTTACAATAACAAATCCTGGAATTATGTTTACCTGCCAAGGAATCATCAAAGATCCCAAGAAAATAAGGAAGAGTTTATCTCTACCCCAAAACTTGTGCTTTGCAAACGCATACCCGGCAAGTGACGTAGCAAAAACATTAAAAAGAGTGATAGCACCCGCGACAAAAAGGCTATTAAACAGATACCGTACCATCGGAACCATTTTGAAAAGATCCATATATGGCTCCAAGGTCGGGTTTTTAACCACAAAACTGGGAGGATACGATTGTATCTCTTCTAACGGTTTAATAGAAGTTACAAACATCCATACATATGGCAACGCCATAGTCAAAGCGCCGGCAATAAGAAACGCATACACACATGTTTTAATTGCTAACGAATCTTTTCTTATCCCAAGATCCTGACTCATAATATGTTCTCCATTTTTAGTCGTTCCAGACGCTTTAGTGATACAAGCGTGTTTGTGTCACTACAGACATCTCTTTCGACCATCAATACTCTATATCCGTTTTCATTAATCGCTTATTTACTAAAGTCAGCACAAATATGCACAAAAATATTATGTAGGCCAAAGCTGAAGCGTAACCCATCTGGAACTTTTGAAACCCTTTGTCATACAAATACGCAACTATTGTAAGAGCGCTGTTTAGCACACCACCTATCCCACCTTGACCGCCTGTCATGATATAGACCTGCTCAAAAACCTGAAAACTGAAAATAAAACTCATCATTGTTACAAAAACTATCGTTGGTTTTAAAAGCGGCAGTGTTACATGAAAAAACTTCTTCCAAAACCCGGCACCGTCTATCTCAGCGGCTTCATACATAACATGTGGAATAGTTTGAAGCCCTGCCAGAAACAATATCATGTTGTAGCCCACTCCGGCCCATATTGACATTATCATTATGGAAGGCATTGTCCACGCCGGGCTTGCCAGCCAATCAATAGGCTGAAACCCTAGTTTCATAATCAAATAGTTAAGAAGACCATATTTTTCACCAGCATACAACCACTTCCATATAACGGAAACCGCGACTATAGCGGTAACTGTTGGAAGAAAAAATATTGATTTAAAGAAATTTTTGAACTTGATTTTTTGGTCTATGGCTACAGCTAAGATAAGCGAAAAACATATTCCTATGGGAACAACACCAACCACATACACTAAGGTGTTGCCGATTGCTTTCCAGAAAAGCGGATCATTGAAAAGTATGTTTTTGTAGTTATCCAACCCAACAAAAACCGGGGGATGAATAACATCATACCTGGTGAAAGACCATAAAAAGGAAATAAAAACTGGTGCCAATTGAAACACAAAAAACAACACCGCTGGCAAAGCTATGAAAAGGTATGATACCTTTTGCTTGTTCAGTTTCTGTAAAAATGTTTCTT
>JAHIZQ010000158.1 GCA_018814505.1 Candidatus Omnitrophota bacterium | reverse complement strand
GACAGCACTAAATCTGGATATTTGTGGAATTTGTACAGTAAATGGTATAAAATATGTTTGACACTTTTGTTTACTGTTTTTTACTAATCGGTTAATTCTATGATATCACATTTCACAATACAAAATTTTGGTTTAATTGACCGGCTTACAATCGAATTCTGTAAAAAACTGAATGTTTTTACGGGAGAAACCGGCGCTGGAAAATCTATTTTAATAGATGCCCTACATTTTGCCCTGGGCAAACGCCTTAATTTAAGCCAGATACGTTATCCCGAAAAGCCGTGCACTGTTGAAATTGTGTTTGAGCTTTCCCAGGAATTACTCCAAGAATCTCCCTCGCTCGCCGAATATATTCAAGATGAAGAACGCATTTTAATTATAAACCGATCATATTTTCCTGATGGCCGCGTAAAAAATAAAATAAACGGGTTTTCCGTAACTCTCACACAACTAAAGAAACTTGGAACACAATTAATAGATTTTCACGGCCCGCATGACCATCAAATGCTTTTTTCCGAAGAGTCTCATATCCACATAATTGACCGGCTTTGTGATTTTAATAATTTTAAAGAAGAATACAAAAACAAATATTCCGTTTATACCGCTTTACAAAGTGAACTTAATAAGCTTCATGATCTTGCCAAAAACCGTGAACGTGAACAGGATATGCTCAGCCATCAATTAAAAGAACTAGAACAGGTTTCTCTTGACGAAACTGATTATGAAAAGGTTTTGCAGGAACAAGCACGCTTAAACAATGCTGAAAAGCTTCATGAATCGACTGCTAACCTTATTGATATACTTGAAAAGAGCGATAATGGAATGGCCGCTTCTATCAGCCGTATGTTTCATTTTTTAAACACTCTTAACAGCGTAGATGAAACAACGGCTGAATTCGCCGAGATTTTAACCAGGATACAGGAGGATACTGACGGCCTTTCGTCTCTACTTAATAATTATTTAGAAAGACTGTCTTTTAATCCAGCTGAAACAGATGAAATTAATAACCGTTACGATATTTATTATGACCTTATTCGGAAATACGGACCTACCATAGAGACTGTACAGGCGTACTATAATGAAATCAAAGATAAGTACGCGCTCTTGATTGATATTGAACATAACGATATCGAGTTGCGAAAAAAAATTGATTCCTCAAAAAAAGATTTAATGCTTCTAGCCCAAAAAATAAGTATCACAAGAAAACAAACCGCCAAAACATTGGAAGAAACAATAAAGCAGGAATTAAAGGAACTCGGTATTGCAAATATCCGTTTTGAATGCAGAATAGAAAGCGCCCCACTATCCACTACCGGACATGATAAAATCACCCTATTCATAAGCCCTAACATAGGTGAAGAGTTAAAGCCTCTCGCGGAAATAATTTCTTCAGGAGAAGCCGCCAGAGTTATGCTTGCCTTAAAAAAGGCTTTGATAAAAGTTGACCCCATACCAGTTTTAATATTTGATGAAATAGATGCTCAAATCGGCGGCAGGTTAGGAACTATAACCGGAAAAAAGTTAAAAGAAATTTCCCAAAATCGCCAGGTTATTCTTATTACGCACTTGCCGCAAATAGCTTCTTTTGGAAGTTTCCATTTTAAAGTACTAAAAACTATTGAAAATAAGAGAACCCTTACTACCGTTACTTTGCTTGAAGGTGATAACCGAATAAACGAACTGGCGCAAATGATGAGCGGAAAAGAAGAAAGCCAAATAGCCTTAAAACACGCCCACAATATGCTAAAAGAGGCTTTATAACAAATTTTAAAGAATTCTGTTGACAAAAAATACAGTTAATGTATACTTACTATTGATATGAATAAGAAGTTTTTACAAAACGCAAGGCGGAATATTTTATAGCCTTGCGTTTTTTTATACTTCTTATTCTTTTATGTCTAAAACAAGGAGGACTGCACAATGGTAAAGGGAACAGTAAAATGGTTCAACAACGCAAAGGGTTATGGGTTTATTACTCCTGAATCAGGCAAAGATGTCTTCGTACATCACAGTGCTATTCAGGGTGACGGCTATAAAACTTTGGAAGAAGGTCAAGAAGTTGAATTCGAAATCAAACAAGGCCCTAAAGGTGAAGAAGCCGCTAACGTAGTAAAATTATAAACCTACAACACGCCATAAAAAAACCGGTATGTATAAAACACATACCGGTTTTTTTATGTAAACACGAGTAGCAAACATGAAAAAGTGCAGTTGTCTGCCCCTACTAGCTATTTAATAAACGCTTTGATTATTTTCTGCGGATCAACAGGTTTATCCATAGCGCCTGTTTTACTCGTTTCAATTTTTTGTACTACATCATATCCTGAAACAACCTCTCCAAAAATCGTATGTTTCATATTAAGCCACGGCGCGGGTGCGGTAGTAATAAAAAACTGACTGCCGTTAGTACCTGGTCCGGCATTTGCCATAGCAAGAATTCCGGGTTTACTAAAGGTAACTGTCTCGGAAACTTCATCTTCAAAGGGCCTGCCCCAAAGAGAAGCCCCGCCTCTTCCAGTACCTGTCGGGTCACCACACTGCACCATGAAATTTTTTATGACCCTGTGAAACGTTACTCCGTCATAATAACCGTTCTCAATTAATCCTTTAAAATTTTCACATGCTTTTGGAGCTACATCAGGCATTAACTTAATTTCTATCAACCCCTGGTTTGTTTCTAAAACTACCATCATTTCCTCCCCTTTGTCTTGCGCCCACACCACGTCTAACCTCCCAATTGTCGAAAAAAGAAGTACCATACTTAACGTAATAATAGCAAAAATGGCCTTAGTTTTCATCCTTCCCCCTGTTAATGGACTCACGCTTATTGAATACCTTTTTCAAGTTCGTTTTTTTGAATTAAATCCAAATATTCGTCAACTTCTTCCATGCTCTCAAAAACCGGCTTTTCGGGAAGCGCTTTTACTACTTCAAATATCTTTTTTATCTGCGGCTGAAGATTAGTTACGATAAAAACTCCTTTTCGGGCTTCAATTGCCTTTCTTGCCTGAAAAATAACACCTATCCCAATACTACTTATATAATCGAGTTTTTCAAGGTCAAAAATCAAAATTTTTGTCGATTCATCAAGATACTGTTTTATCTTCTCCCCAAAACCAACATATGTTTCCGTATCGAGCCGGCCATCCACTCTAATTACATAAGTTCCTTCTTTTTGCTGTTCTACATTTACCTTTAGAGACATGTTACTCTCCCTCCTCATATTCAATAAAAATTCCCGCTTAACGTATCCTATTGTACCTTTGAAAAAGAAATTTTACAAGTTTAGTTAAAAAATAATGGTGTCAAGAATTTAGGAATGACTCATAAGAAGCGAGTTTATGTTACTTGCGGTATTCAGTGAAACCGTATTTATGGAACTGTCAATTTTTCTTAGAAGTCCTTTAAGAATAGTTCCTGGGCCGATTTCCAAATAGTCTTTAATCCCCAAACTTACAGCCTTATGAACCGAAGCTGACCATAAAGTTTTATGGTCTAACTGATTTACAAGGTTATCCTTTATTCTTACAGGATCTTTTGCTATTTCCGCGTCTATATTGCTAATAAAGTCTATAACCGGTGTCTTAATCTCAATTCCATCCAATACGGCTCTTAATTTTTCTTTGGCCCCCGCCATAAGCTCTGAATGAAAAGCACCGCTTACTTTTAATATAATCGCACGTTTGGCACCCGCGTTTTTTGCCAAATCAATCGCAAGTTCGACCCTGCTCGCATGTCCTGATATTACAACTTGTCCAGGCGCATTAAGGTTTGCTACCTGACACCCACCTATTCCTTTACAAAGTTCTTCAACTTTTTCTATATCAAGCCCTAAAATTGAAGCCATTTTACCAGGTTCTTTTTGAGATGCTTCCTCCATAAACTCGCCTCTTTTCAAAACAAACCTAAGACCGTCTTCAAAACTTAAAGCACCTGTCGCAACCAACGCGGTAGGTTCCCCCAAGCTCAGCCCCATCGCGACTGAGCCTATTGTTTTGATGTCTTCCGGAGAAAATAATTCGCGCGCTTCATTACCGACTGGACGATCGAGCAATTTTTCAACTAAAACATTTAATGTCGCTACACTTACGGTAAATATGGCCGGCTGACTATTTGCCGTAGTCATAAGAACGTCTTCGGGACCTTCAAAACACAATTTTGTAATATCTTTTCCCAAAACCTCATTAGCGCGGTTAAAAACCCATTTTGCCGCGGCCTCGGTCTGATACAATTCTTTTCCCATTCCAACAACCTGGGCTCCTTGTCCTGGAAACAATAATCCGAATTTTTTGTTTACCATTTTTTCACCTTTCACGCGCGGCAACAACCTCCGGGGAGGATTTTTGGTAACCCCGTAGGTTGTTTAACGATTACGGGAGGACACAAGGACCTTCCCTACAACATTTTTATATTCACCATTTAACGATTCACTATTTTCCACTTACCATTCAATAACAAGCGCTCCCCAGGTAAGGCCTCCCCCGAACGCATCCATTAATATAATATCGCCTTTTTTAATGCGTCCTTCTTCAACCGCTTCAGTAAGTGCGACAGCGCTTGATGCCGCGGACATATTACCATATTTCTCTATGTTCAAATATACCTTTTCTTCAGGGTTAACTCCCATTCTTTTTGCCAACGCGTTAAGTATGCGAATATTTGCCTGATGCGGTATTATTATATCGATATCATCACCTTTAAGACCTAACGGTTCCGTCACAGCAAGTGCGGCGTCAGCCATAATTTTTACGGCATGTTTAAAAAGAACGTTTCCTTCCATCTTTATGGTGTGCAATTTATTTTCAACCGTCTTTATAGACGCGGGCATACGCGATCCACCGGCAGGAAGCTGTAAAAGATCTCCCTTACTTCCGTCGGCTCCAAGAGCCGCTCCCAATATACCGCCTGTTTCAACCTGTCCCAAAACAGCCGCTCCCGCGCCATCGCCAAAAAGAACACAAGTCGAACGATCTTCCCAATCCGTAACACCTGAAAGCTTTTCCGCCGAGACAACAAGCGCGTGTTTACAAAATCCGCTCTTTATAAACTGATCTGCTATTGTTAAACCATAAACGTATCCGGAACAAGCCACCGAGATATCAAAAGCGGCGACTCTGCCTGCGCCGAGTTTATGCTGTAGCAAACAAGCCGTTGAAGGGAAAAACATGTCAGGTGTAATTGTCGCGACAATAATTAAATCAATATCTTTTGGTTCAAGCCCCGCAGACTTTAAAGCGCTCTTCGCGGCTTTAACTGCCATGTCACTGGTCGCCTCATTATCCGCGGCAATGCGCCTTTGTTTTATACCTGTACGCGTAGTGATCCATTCGTCTGAAGTATTAACCATGCGTTCCAAATCCGCGTTAGTTAATATATTCGCCGGCAAATATTTCCCAAGCCCTAAAATCCCAGTCCTTTTCACATCTTCTCCTTAATTAGACCCTACTTTACACGACCGTAAGGAGTGTAAATTATTTGGTCGAATTAATCTCGAACCCATTTTATAATGTGAGAAGTCTTACTCCTCACATGAACCCTAACCATTTAACGATTCACTATTACGGGAGAACACCCCTCGGGTATCCTCGAAATTTCTTTCGGGCACAAGGCCCTCCCCTACGTTATCTTTACATCCACTATTTAACAATCCACGAATTAATAACTCTGCAATTCTTCAACAACATGCATATTAACTTTATGTTCAACGTTCTCCGCCGCGGCTCTCACAGCATTTTTTATGGCTTTTTCATCAGACGCGCCATGCGCGATTATCACACTACCGTCTACTCCCATAAGAGGTGCACCTCCGTATTCCGCCGCATCAATTTTCTTTTTAAGTGTCATAAATGCCGGAAGCGTTAAAAATGCCCCTATTTTTGTAACAATATTGCTTCGCTTTAATTCTCTTTTCAAAAGTTTCGCGGCGGCATCCGCAAATCCCTCAGTGACCTTAAGAAGAACGTTGCCTACGAATCCGTCACAAAGTACAACGTCAGCACTTCCCTGATAAACTTCTTTTGGCTCAATGTTTCCGAGAAAATTAAGTTTACTTTCGCTAAGCATAATATGCGCTTCTTTAATGAAATCAGTACCTTTTGTTGATTCCTCACCGATATTCAAAAGTCCAACCGTAGGATTTTTTTTCCCTAAGATATGTTTCGAATACGCGTCTCCCATAATTCCGTACTGAAGAAGATGAAGCGGTTTCGGGTCAATATTCGCGCCGACATCAATAACCATACAAGGTTTATTTAATGTGGGAAAAATTACAGCAATACCAGGCCTGTCTACCCCAGGTAAAAGTCTTAAACTGAGTGTCGCCGCACATACCACAGCACCTGTATTCCCCGCGCTCACAAAGGCGTCAAACACCCTATTTTTAAGAAGTTCAGCGCCTATAACTATGGATGAATCCCGTTTTTTGCGAACAGATAATGCCGCAGGATCATGCATTTCAATTACTTGCGACGCGTTAACAATGTCAATTTTTGAGGCAGAGTAACTGAAATTTTGGAGTTCTTTTTTTATAGCGGTCTCATCCCCGATCAAAGTAACATGATATCCATATTCTTTAACTGCCATTACAGCACCTTTTACCGGACACGCAGGAGCTTTGTCGCCTCCCATAGCATCTAAGCCTATTCTCATATAAACCTCCATTAGCACTCAATAATGTATCTATTCCGGGACGCTATCGACGCTCTTTACTGTAAAACACAATTAACCGTTCTTTTGCTTTTTCTCTTTTTTTGCCTTGCGCTCTTCGATAGTTTCAATCTTTTTAACTTGAGTACCTTTATAATAACCGCAATGCGGACAGACTTGGTGTGACTGCTTAATCTTGCCACACTGCGAGCATTTAACGGCAGACGGAGCTTCTGCTTTATAATGAGTTCTTCTTTTTCTTCCTCGTGCTTTTGAATGTCTATGTTTTACTTTTGGCATATCTATTGT
>JAHIZQ010000019.1 GCA_018814505.1 Candidatus Omnitrophota bacterium | reverse complement strand
CTTTCTTTCCCTTTTCTTTCAGCGCGCAGGGCTTCTTCTTTTCTCGTTTTTTCTTCCTCAAGATTTTTTCGCGCTGACTTTATTTCTTTTATCATTGCTGACGCGGTAGAATTATTGGAATCCATGTCTATCACCTGCTCGGCATAATCCATGGCTAAGGAAAAGTCTTTTTTGTTTAACGCATTCTCTGCTTTTTCTAAATACCTCTCCACTTTTTTCTTGAGTTTTCTTTCTTCCTCTTTTCTTTCGGCACGCAGGACTCCTTCTTTCCGCGCTTTTTCTTCTTCCCTCACTTTTTCTTCTTCAAAACTTTTTCGCGCTAACTCTATTTGTTTCACCATCTCTTCCGCGTCAGGATTCCCTGATTCAAGTTTTAAAGCCTCATGCGCATACCTCAGCGCGGTTTTAAAATCACTTTTCGTCACCGCGTCTTTGGCCTCATCCAGACACTTTACTATTTTTTCTTCAAGTTCAAGCGCGGCCCACGCCTTCGCTTTCCGTTCATCTCGTACTGTTTCTTTATTTTGGGTTCGTTTAACTTTGTCTTCAACGATCTGGCGGCTAGCTTCTTTTACTTCCATCGCTTTTTCAACATATTTTCTCGCTTTTTCAAATTCATTTTTATCTAACAGTTTTTCAGCTTCAGCCAAGTATGCTTCCATTTTTTTAGTCTGTTCTCGCAATTTGGCTTCTTTTTTCGCGGAAATTTTTCCTGCCGCCTTTTTATTTAAACTTTTGATCTCAGCCCCAAGAGCTTTCTGCTTCTCTTTTTTTTGTTCTTCATGAGCCTTTTCGGCTTTGTTTATTTGTTCCATTAGGGAACTGGCTGTACGCACGGCCTGTTCAATCTTGACAGATGGTTTTAGTGCTTTATCTTTTGGCGGCTTATCGGCAATTGCTTTGGATTTATCATAACCTGAAATTTGCTCAGATAGTGTTCGTAAAATTTTTATTTCAGCGTTTTTTCGAGCTTCCTGTTCTGCAAGTTTCCTTGCCTCCCTCTTTATTTCTTCTTGTCCCTCTTCTTTTACCTTTTTAGCTTTTTCGATATAGTCCCGCGCCCGGTCAAAATTATTTCCGTTAAGCGCGTCTTCCGCTTTTTTTAAATATCTAGCGGTTTTTCTGTTAAGTTCTTCTTCTTTCTTGCGCATATACTCAGCAATTTTACTTACGGCCTTTTCCGAGCCGTCTTCGGAAACACTTGTTTGATCCTTTCCATAGCTACCGTAATCCTGCGCATTACAATCTCTAACTACAATTCCACAGCCCAAAGTAAATATGAGACAACTGACTACAATCGGATTTTGAGCACATTTAAATTTTCTCTGTTTTTGCATATTATTTAACCTATTTTCGTCCTTTTTTGCCGAACATTTTATTGCGAATCATAGAAGTTACGCACCAGTACCTTTCCATAATTTTTTACCACGCGCTAGACATTTTTATCCGCACTGGTTTCGGGTTGCTCTTTTTGCTTTTTACTTTTTCGATATTCTCTCATATAATCCCGCATATACTCCCGATGTCTCTCCTTGTTGGCTTCTCTATACAGTTGCAAATATTCTTTATGTTTTTTGCGCCAATCCAAAGATCTCTCTCTGCAGGCCTGCTTCCAGGACTTATCTTGAGATTCTTTGTACTTAAAATAATTCGGATTGGCTTCCCGCCAAGCTTTCATGTTAACAAGCTGTCTTTGATACTGGCATTCCAAGCTTGAACAGACCTCTTGATTAGGTCTGTACTTGTTGGGAATGAACGGTTTTCCACATATGCTACATTTTTTTTCTGTGTGAATATCCATCTCTTTCATCATGACTAAACCTCCATAAATAGTTCTCTACAGCAAAGGGCACTCGCACCAAGAGAAGAAGCTGACGCACCCAAAGTGCCGTAAATAATTTCAACTTTCCCGCGTACCTCCTTGAGTAAAAATTTATTAGCGCTTTCTCGCACATATTCTATAAATCCCTGCTTTCCGCTTTCAATACCTCCTCCTAAAATTATTGTCCTCACCATAAACATGTTGATCAGGTACGCCGCTCTCATACCCAAAACAAGCGCGGCGCGTTGCATTAAATCTTCAGCCAATTCATCTTTTTCGTCAGCCGCTTGCAACACGATATCTAAAGTTATGTTGTTAACGTCACCTTGTATCACATCTACGATACCAGTTCCAACACCTTTACTAATTAATTTTTTCGCATTTTCAACTATGCTAAATTGATGCCACGGCCGAAGATACGCCCTATCCGCGTCTCCTTCGTCCGCTTCAAAAATCATTTCATCTTTCACAATTACTCCCGCGCCAACATCAAAATGCAGATACAGTATGTCCCGACCTTTCGTTTGCCACCCAAAATTTCTTTCTCCATATCCGGCCGCGGTGGCTTCTCTGGACAAATACACGTTACATCCAAAAATCTTACCTACGCCATGAGCTAAGAGATCAACATTTCTTATGCTTGTTTTTTCAATCCTTTCGGGGATGGCAATTCCTGCTATGTAAAACTCCATGTTTTCTAACTTAGCCTTTTCCTGAATTCTATCCACTATGTTTTTTATATCTTTTCTTTTGGGTTTAGGGAATGACAGCTCTTGTATAACAATTTTTTCTTTTTCGATAATTCCACCACTAAGATCCATTACGGTTAAAACGCATTCTTGTTTTCCAAAACCCACGCCTAAAAACTTTTTACCTCTTGGATTAAATCCAACCAATTGGTTACCATCGCTGGATTCCTTCCGGATAAATCCTTTCTCTTCACAAAAATCTACGCACTCATTTACAACATCTCGAGAAATCCCGGTTTGTTTAACTATTTCGTGTACTGTTGCCTGCCGCGCTTTTTTTAGAACGCTGAAAACTCTGAGAGCTTGTTGAACTTTTTCGTTTTCCGGGTGCGTTTTAAAAAATCGTACATTTTTTCTTTTATTAGCCATGGTTCCCCAATCTAATTGTCCTCAAAATTTCGTCTTGAACTCTTTCTGCCATAACATAATCTTTCTCTAAAACTCTAACTTTTGCCACAAAAAAAATGTATAAAATATCAAAACTTAGTTTTCAACAAATTCTTCCAAAATCTAACTTTTGAGAATATTTTACTTCAATATACCTCAATGCTGAGGGAAAGTCAACTGTAATTTGTAATCCGCATCGTCAAAAAAGTGTATTGATACTATTTTGCCCGCCTCTCTCTCAAAAAAGCTCCCGGATATCTCCCTTCAGACCGTTTCGGGCAACAAACAAGGGGTCTTTGACCACTTTCGAAAGTGTCCACAATATGTTGCACTAGCTTTACGATCCTACCTTCATCCTCACCTTATGTATTGCAGTATCCACTTTTTCGTGTTACTATTCTTAAGAATTCTAATTCAAACAAAAAAAGGTAGGAAAATGAAACTTGGAATCATTGGCTTGGAACAATCAGGAAAAACCACAGTCTTCAACGCGCTAACAGGATCGGATAAAGAAATCGGCACTTTTGGAAAGATATCAGCACACATTTCCGTAATTAAAATTCCGGATAAACGAATAGACTGGCTCAAAGAACTGTACAAACCCAAAAAAACTGTCTACGCTGATATTGAATTTGTGGATATCCCCGGGAGCATAAATGACTCGTCTGATACAAAAATAGTTGCCGCCGCGCGAGAAGTTGACGCATTTGTTTTTGTTGTCCGGGCATTTGAAAATCTACACCTTCCTCACGCATTGGGAGAAATCAACCCCTTACGGGATTTTGAACAAATCAAAACCGGACTGATTATAGCAGATATGGCTATTGCTGAAAAACGAATAGAGCGTCTAAAAAAAACAGTGACTAAAGGCGCCGCGCCAACGGAAGATAAAACAGAACTTAGCGTCCTGGAAAAAATAATGCACACCTTTGAATCTGAACAGAGCGCCTGTTCCGCAAACCTCTCCGAACAAGAAGAAAAAGCCATACGTTCGTTCCAGTTCCTCACAATGAAACCTTTTCTGACCTTATTAAACGTATCCGACTCTGACCTGAACGCCAATAAAACTTTAAATTTTGTTAAAAGTTTACCTGAATGTATGGCAATGTCCGCTAACATTGAGATGGAAATCCAAAGACTTGAACAAAACGATCGAAAATCTTTCCTTGAAGACCTCGGACTAAAAGAACTTTCATTGAACTCCTTCATCAGAAACGCGTATAAAACACTGGGACTTATATCGTTTTTTACCGTAGGCTTAGATGAAGTCCGCGCGTGGACAATTCCCAAGGGGTTATCCGCTGTAAAAGCCGCAGGAAAAATACATTCTGATCTTGAACGCGGTTTTATCCGAGCCGAAGTTTTTTCATATAACAATCTGAAAGAATTGGGTTCTGAACGAGAAGTTAAAAGTGCCGGTCTATTCCGCCTAGAAGGCAAAAATTATGTAGTTCAAGACGGAGATATTCTTTCAATAAAATTTAGCGTTTAACTTTTTGTTTTACAGTTCATTAAACTCCAACTTGCATTGACAAAGAAAAACGATTATGCTACCATTGGTTTCATAACAATAGTTCTTCATAACTCAATTGTGGCCCCATCGTCTAG
>JAHIZQ010000157.1 GCA_018814505.1 Candidatus Omnitrophota bacterium | reverse complement strand
TTGAGAATGTGGTGGAGTTCGATATTTAATTTAACTGAGTTACAAAAGAGGCATCCTACCTGTCATTTTTATTCAGGCGCGGTTGTTGATGCTAATTCTTCACTCGGAAAATACAATATAATCTGTGAGAATACTAAAATTATTGATTCGACAGTAGCGGATTATACTAATATCCAAAAAAATTCGTGTATTATTTCAGCTGATATTGGTAGGTTTTGTTCTATTGCTTCAAGAGTCAGTATTGGCTTAGGTAGGCATCCCACTACGTATGTCAGTACCCATCCGGCATTTTATTCATTGACCCAACCACTTGCGAAAACATTTAGTGAAAGGGATCGATATAATGTTTTTAAACGTACTTGTATCGGACACGATGTTTGGATAGGAGAAAATGCCATGATTATTGATGGTATTAAGATAGGAACAGGCGCGGTTATTGCGGCAGGAGCGTTTGTTATAAATTCAGTTCCGCCGTACGCGGTTGTTGTGGGGGCTCCAGCAACAGTAATGTTGTATCGTTTTGATAAGGAAACGAGAGATGCGCTTTTAGAAACTAAGTGGTGGGAAAGACCCGAAAAATGGCTCCAGGAACATTATAAAAGCTTTGATAATGTTGATAATTTTTTGAAACTTTTTTAAAATGGATAGAAGTATAGAATGAAAAAAATAATAAATAGAATGTGCGCGTTAATTAGGTTGACTAGTAAGTACATTGTTAGCAGAAACCGTTTTGAATACTTCGCGCGTAATTCCTATTACCAAAAGCCTTTAAGAATAATAGGAGGTAAATACATCAAGATTTATGAAAATGTTAGTATAAAGAAATATATTTCGTTAGAGGCGAAAAAGATTTATGCGGAAAATCCGGAAATAGTTTTTGGAAAAGGATCTGTAATCGGGGATTTTAATCATATAAGTGCTGTTAAAAGAATTATAATTGGGGAATATGTTTGTACGGCGAATGGGATCTACATTTCAGATTATATGCCATCAAATTATGATAAGAAGAGTGCCGTTAGGAATCAAGCTCCGAACCTTATTTCTGATGTATACATTGGTGATGGAACGTGGATAGGGGAAAATGTTGCGATTATGTGTGCTAAAATTGGAAAGAATTGCGTGATTGGTGCTAATTCAGTTGTGACATCAGATATTCCAGATTATTCTGTTGTTGTAGGAAATCCTGGGAAAATAATTTCTAATCTTAAATTGAAAAATATGACAAGAAAACGTGAAATTAGTAAAACGTATTATTAGAGGAGTTATTGATGGTAAGTAGGTTTGTCGAACGTGCGAGAAAATGGTTTTTTTTTATACGTAATTGTCGTAAATACAAACATTTAGGAGAAGGTGCCTTTATTAGTAGACCATTACGTCTAAATGGTAGGAAATATATTTCGTTAATGAAAAATGTTGTAATAAATGAGTTTGCATGGCTTATTGCTTTTAAAGTTGATAAGAACGATCCTGAACTAATCTTTGGTGAAGGTGTTCAGGTTGAACCTGTTAGTCATATTGCCGCAGTAAGAAGAGTAGTTATAGATAGCGATGTTTATATTTCTTCACGTGTATTTATTTCTGACAATACACATGTTTTTGATGATATAAATACGCCAATAGCGTTACAACCTATTCGATTTAATTCGGAAGTATATATCGGAAAAGGGTCATGGATAGGTCAAAATGTTTGTATCATAGGCGCAAAAATTGGGAAAAATTGTTTTATAATGCCTAATTCGGTTGTTTTAAATGATATTCCAGATTATTCCGTAGCTTCAGGAGCGCCTGCAGTGGTTGTCAATATAGTATGATGTAAATGATATGACGTGATCGTGAATAAATATTTAAAAGAGAGGTGTTATGGATGTTAAAATCAGTGCTGTTGAATACTTTTTGCCCAAAAAGGTTTTGTCGAATACTGATTTAGAAAGGCAGTTCTATGGGTGGGATGCGGATAAGGTTGAAAAAAAAATCGGCATTAAAAGTCGACATATAGTCGATGAGAATGAAACTGCTATGGATTTAGCGTATGAAGCCGCTATTAAAGTGTTTAAAAATTTTAATAAAGAAAAGATAGATTTTTTGATTTTTTGTACTCAAAGTCCGGATTATTATTTGCCCTCATGTGCATGCATACTTCAAGATCGATTGCATCTTAAAACAACGGTTGGAGCTTTTGATATTAATCAGGGATGTTCCGGGTATATTTATGGTCTTGCGGTAGCTAAAGGATTAATTCAATCAAAAATTGCAAGACATATTCTGTTTATAACAGCAGAAACATATACCAAGCACATATATCATAAGGATAAAAGTAATCGGACAATTTTTGGAGACGCGGCTTCCGCGACAATTATAGAAAAATCCGAAAATAGGGGCATCTTTGAGTTTGTTTTTGGAACCGATGGGAGCGGAGCTAAAAACCTAATCGTTCCGAATGGAGGGTTGCGCAATAGATATAATTTGGAAGAAAAAGAAGTTGAGGACTATAATGGGAATATAAGAACTGACAATAATTTATACATGAATGGACCGGAAATATTTAAGTTTACAATTGATGCCGTTCCAAAAATATTTTCTGAAATATTGCGGGTTAATGGATTAGATCTTGATACTGTTGACTATATCATTTTTCATCAGGCAAACAAATATATGATTGAATATCTGAGAGATAAGATTAAAATTCCGCGTAAAAAATTTTACTTAGATCTAGTACATGTAGGAAATACAGTTTCAT
>JAHIZQ010000156.1 GCA_018814505.1 Candidatus Omnitrophota bacterium | reverse complement strand
GATGAAATTTAGGCCGAATCTATATAGAAAAAGCCAAAGCATTTTTGATAAAAATTCAAAAATAAGCCGATTAACGTCCAAAACATACAAATAAGCGTGAGTATGCCAAGAAGGTTGGAAACGCCTCGTAAAAGGCCTTTAAATGGCTTCTACGGAGGTTTTAATGCTAATCAGAGAGAGAAAAAGCTGTAAATCCATGGAAAATGAAAAAAATAACGGAAAAAATACAATAATGCAAATATAATGTAATTCTTGCGTGTATTTAACGTAACATGTTCTAAATAAAAACATTAGATTTATTAGTATGTACCAGTAATTCTAATTGCAAGTGGGTAATTTATTATAACCGATTTTATGGGGGAATTTGAGCACGCATACAAATAAAAAGTAAAAAGAGGCAAACTTACCGTAGTTAACATAAGATACATTATCGGACGTTCACTTGACTTTATTTTTGGGAATTTTGTGGTTAAATATGTGCTGGATTTTGTGCTTTTTCTGTTTTTTACATGTTTGATTTGATAGTTTATGCTATTATTTCATTAACTGATATCCTTTCAAAATGCCTTCAGAAAGCATTTGAGCCATCATGCGAAAGTTGCCCAGATCACCCTTAGAAAGCGCTAAATAGTAGGTATATTGGTCTTCAACCCGGATTAAAGCCGGTGGAAAGCCTTTTGAAAGAAGTTGTGTATTTGTGATTAGTCGTCCTATGCGGCCGTTTCCATCAAAAAACGGATGGATTGTTTCGAATTCATAATGATCTGACGCTATTTTTTTTATGGGATTCGAGCCATAGTTGTTAATGTTAGTTAGCAAAGTTTTCATTCGTATAGGAACCATTTGTGCGGATGGTAATTGTACTTCAGTATTTGTCAAATTTACATAACCTGTGCGGTATTTTCCAGGGAGTTTATTATTAAAATTGTATAGTACTATTTTGTGGAGTTCCAAAATGTAACTTTCTGTATTTTAAATCCAGTTTTTACTGTATCCAGCATAAAAACTAACGCGTTTCTATGGTTAACAGCTTCTAATATCTCAAAAAACTGTCTGCCCTTTACTTCCCCATTTGTAAAGGCCTGTTCAGTTTCCTTCATTGTCATTCTACTTCCTTCAATGGCATTTGAGTTATATGTTGTCTCAAGGAAAAATTTTTCCTGCAGTTCCCTATTTGTTTGCAGTTTTTGTATTGGGTCGGGCATGTCTTTTAAAACTTTTTCAACTTGCGGGGTTATATCAACGGTTTCCTTAAAGAGCTCATCTAAGTGCCGTGCTTGCGCGGGATGCGGCTTAATATCTTGTGTGCGCCATCTATGCACTGTATTGTAGGAAACTTCCAGTGCTCGGGCAATTTCTGTTGGGGTAAGGCCTGCCGTGTTAATTAGAGTCTCAAGTTTTTCTTTATCTGTTAATATGACATTTTTCATAGAATCCAGCAAATTTGGTATCACATATGTTATACATTATCTTCATATAGTCTACATTAAATGTTGTATTATGTCAAATAAAGCCTTTAAGATGTTGCTACGGATTTCCCTGCCCTGTTTTAGGCCGGATAGGTGGTTTTCCTAATGGAGTATTAGAGAGATGTGAATGCCTGGGCTTCTGCTTTGTAATCGGTCATTAATTTATTGTATTCAAAAAAGTCAGCGTCTGGAAGCAGGAATACTATTCGGTTCTCTTCATCGTAGTCTGATATTATTGACAGATCTTTTGATTTTAGACCCAGTGCCAGTTCAATGGTCAATGAGAGCATTTTAATGAACAAAACCTTTTGAATGAGATTATAATTCCCTTCTTTGCAGTATTTTGTTTTCGAAGTATTTATGCTTGCAATGAAAGCTTTTTTCTTTTCAGGCGTACTTTTTAAAATATTAAAAGCTGAAGAATCAATAGTTTTTTGAGAGGCCATTACAATAATATTTGAAAATTCAGTAGCAGTTTTATAGGCTTTTTGGATAATTTCACCGGCTAAATTTTTACTGGTGCTATGCACAAAGAATACATTATCAAGCTTCATAGCATGCAATTTCTTTTCAAGGCGGCTCATTTCATTGGGTCTCCCATCAGGCGGTAACAGTTCTTTAAAAATTGGGAAAAGCAGATCATGTTGCGTTTGATCAGTTTTATTTGGTATCCAGTCTGTTTCAAACGCTACAATAAGATTTTGATTGTGTTTTTTCTTAAGCCGCGCGAGCGCAATAAGTGAATTTATGATGCTTTCGGGTTCAAGTTCAGGCAAATGTTTTGAAATATAGTCTATATGTTGGTTGATTTTTTCAGGAACCTTTACTTTGTCTGCTAAAATTTGGAGATGTACTGTTTTCTCCAACTTTTTTATATATCCTATAGTTTCTAAGGTTTTTTCAATTTCTGTGTATATTTTTGCTGACAGGTCCTTTTTGGTAAGAGCCTCGCGACGTAAATCATCTGTGAATCCGTCAATACTTTTAAGGAATTTTCTGATAGCATTAGTTTTGTTAATAAGGCACCCGCGGATGTTATTTACTTCAGAGTTTGCCGCATTATAAAGCGCTAGAACTTCATCTTGGAGGGGTTCTGGACTTGGCTGTTTTACGGATTGAGATAAACTCTCTGTGCTATTTGTAGAAAACTTTTGTTCTTGTACAGGTGGAGTTTC
>JAHIZQ010000155.1 GCA_018814505.1 Candidatus Omnitrophota bacterium | reverse complement strand
ATTTTTTCTTTTTGCGACGTGGCCCTGCCCCACTGGCTTCTAAGATCGGTTATTTCTGTTAAAAGCCCTTGTTCATGAGCGGCGTACCCCTTTACGGTGTTAACTAAGTTCGGAATTAAATCGTTCCGCCTCTGCAGTTGGTTTTCAATCTGTGCCCAAGCAGAGTTAACGGATTCATCTAAGCGAACAATATTGTTCAGCCCGGCAACCAACCATCCGCCTATAAGAAGCACGATTATTCCAATTACGGCTAAAGCTATTAGTCCTTTTCCCATTACGTAACCTCCTGGTTATTTTAAAAAGTGTACCAAGCCCCCTACCACACAGGGTACATGGCAAGCCCTGTATCTACATCACAAACGAACGTAACCAACAAAACCGGCGTAACAGGTGAACCGTTTAACCGGTTCACCAACCCCAGAGGTTGTTTTGCAAAATCAAAACGTGTAGCGTGTCACGTGCTACATGCAACGCATCTACCACCCACCTGACGCGCCTCCGCCGCCGGACATGCCTCCGCCGAAACCTCCAAACCCGCCTCCGAAACTGCCGCCGCTTCCACCTGACCAATAACCCGGCCGGGTGCTCATAAGAAAAAACATAGTTCCGAATCTAAAACCAAATATCAGCAGAAAAAAGAGTAAGGTTAAAAGACTACCTCCAGCTGAACCTTTTTTGACCTGAGAAGCTTTTTTGACAATTTGTGAATCCGGATAAGAACTAAATTCTACGTTGTACTCTTTACTTATGGTTTGAGCAATCGCAACTGTCCCGGATAAAACGCCCAATCCATAATCTCCCTGCCTAAAATACGGCAGTATCAAATCACTTATAATCAATTTGCTATGCAAATCTGTTATTACGCCTTCCAACCCGTACCCAACCTCTATCCGCACTTTTCGGTCTAGACTAGCAACTAGCACCAGTATCCCATTATCTTTTCCTTTTTTGCCTATTCCCCATGCTGAAAAAAGCTTGACGGCGTACTGTTCTATGGTATATGGACTGGTTGTTTCAATAGTTACAACCGCAATCTCTATTTGTGTTTGTTTTTCAACATCATACGCAAGGGTTTCTATGCGGATTTTATCTTTTTGCGGGATAATCCCGGCAGTGTCAGTTACAAAACCCGCGGGTTTTGGAAAGTTTATGTTTTCACCACAAAACACGTTTACACAAAATAAACATCCGATCACTAAAACTGAAAATAGTAGTATTTTTTTCATATTGATTGCAATCACACCACTCTAGTTTACCAACAGTTTATCAACTGTTTCGGTAAGTTTTTGAAGGGTATCCAAAAACTCGTTTAAAAAAAGTTTAGCATCTTTCCCGCCAATTTTTCCATCATTTTCCTGGTCATGAAGAATCTCCAAAAAAGGCGCGGTATCTATATCAAACACTTCCGCTAATTTACCAAGAATTTCTTTTTTTGATTTCGGCGCGCTTGTTCCAAGTTTTATCTTGAGAAGACTTTGAAACACTGGTATCAATCCGCGAAACGATTCTTTAACAAGCCATTCAACACCCTTTTTGTTTAAAGCCTGTTCCAGATACGCTTGGCGAATAGTTAATATTTTTCCTTTCAGCTGATATTCACATTCGGCCCGCAAATCTTCATTTTTTACACTGATACCCGCAAGTATATCATCCCCCGCGAGTACACATCTTGAATCTTTCATTGTGCTAAACTCAACAGGGAAAGTGTCCAGGGACATTTTTATGTATGACGGGGTTAAAAAAAGAGGCGCCGTGATTTTCGCGGACCGGATTTTTTTTACGGTTTTAAGTATCGGTGAAAGCGTGCTAAGGGACGTGTCTTCCATAACAACAGCTACATTAATGTCAGATGTTTTAGAATGATAGTCTTGTCCCGTTACACTTCCATAAACGAAAACCGAGATAATATCATCGCCATAGATGTCTTCCAGCTTGTTCAATAAATAACACACGTCTTTTTGGCAGGCTAAAGGCAGTTTTTCAATGTTTTGTATTTTCATTAATCCCTCCATGCTATTTTTAAGCCTTTATTATACTTCAAATGTCTAAGAATTTAAACCACAACTTTTCTAATTGTCAACCACATTTAGAAATGTCCTATTCTCTCACATTTAGGAATGTCCGGTTTTTACCAAAGTAAGAATGTCCTGTTTTGTTTTTGTTAATGAACCAGCAGCAGTAGCTTTTCTTTCTTTTTTGCTTCTTTTTTCTTTCTTTGTGAATAACTTGGATTCTGTGGATAACCTCCTTCTATCCACTTCTTCCAGGGATGGTTATTTGCCGGTCTATTAGGCGCTTGTTTAACCAATTTCTTCTTTTTTGGAAGACTCTTAGCTGGTCTCTGTCGTATCTCTTTGTATTTCAGGATCTTTTCTCCATCTGTGAGAACTATTCGTCCATTCAGCCTTTCTTCAATTGTAATCTTTTTAGCCCTCGTCTTATCCAATATTTGGTATAACTTCTTGTTGCATACCGCTGTAAAATCATTCCTCAGTACCGCTTTATTCTTTATACACAGCTTCGCATCCAGCTTTATATGTTTCTCTAAGGTTCTGTGTACGTTACCTTTTTTAGCAGGCAAAACTCGGAATCGTTTATTGTATTTCGGTAGATAGCTTTCAAGGAATTTGTTGCCTTCGGGTATCGAGTTTACTCCCGCCAGGCGCATTTCCTTTATTACTCGATCTTGAAAGGTCTCAAATAGCCTTTCTATCCTTCCCTTTGCCTCTGGTGAGTGTGCGTGTATAAATTCTACCCCCAGTTCCTTTACCCCTCTCTCAAATTGACTAAGTGGCTTCCTGCCTTCTAATTCCTCTTCTATCGTAAGCTTTTTCTTGTTCTTATACGCCGCATGATTGTCCATGTAAATACTTTGCGGTATGCCATACTTCTTGATATATCTCTTAAAACTGTCCATTGCAGGGATAGTTCCTTCATATTTATAAAACCTGGCAAACACATTGCCCGTTGCATCGTCTATGTACCCCATAAGAACACATTTGGGCGCTCTGTCTTCAAACCAGTCATGCTCAGATCCGTCACCCTGCAGCATTTGCCCAAAATGTGGTTTTCTTTCTCGCCATTGCCGGTATTTCTTCTTCCTTCGCTTCGGCACCCATTCGCCTTTTTCTATCAACCAATTACGAAGAGTTTGATTGGCTATTTTTATCTTATCTATCTCAAAGAGCTTTTCGTTTGCCAAGGTTGGTCCAAAATCTGAGTATTTCTGCTTATATAGTTTTATGGTTTTCTTTTTTATTTTTTTGGACAGCTTCCGGTTTGATCCTCTTCCTCGGGCTTTATGCAATATCCCCCTGTCTCCTTCAGTTCGCACCTTTTTTATTATTCGTCTTATTTGTCTGGCGCTTAATTTTAAAATGCCTGCCGCGTCTACTTGCTTTAATTCTTTGTCCAATATCTTGTGTGCGATATGCAATCTGTTTAAGTCCCTTTGACTCATTGTCATCATGTCCTTTCCTACCATAATATCCTCCTTCTGAAAGGAAGATTATAGCAGTTGTTATTAGGACATTTCTATTTGTGTCAAACAGGACATTATCATATGTGGGTTACATTGTTGATTATTAAGCGGTGCAATGACGGAAACATAATGGGCGAGGTTTTAAATTTTTATTTTGTTTCGTGACAATTCTTCTAAAAGCCTTGTTTCGGCTGATTTATATTGACAAGGGCTGTAAATTCTAGTATATTTTTAAAAAGTGGTTAGAATGGTTCAAAGACAAAGGAGGTGTGTGAATGAACAAAGCTGATTTTATTAGCGCAGTCCTTAAAACCGGTAAGTATGACACAAAGGCTGAAGCGACAAAAGCTTATGACGCTGTAGTTTCTTCTCTTTCCTGGCGTTTAAGCAAAGGCACCGCGAAAGACAGAGTTCTTCGTCTTCCAGAGTTAGGCACTTTTCAGATGAAGACAAGAAAAGCCAGAATAGGTAGGAATCCCCAGACTGGCAAAGCGATAAAAATCCCGGCTAAAAAAGTAGTTACTTTTAGAACAGGGAAAAATCTTTCTTCTAGCTTATAATTCTTCGTGTATTGAATTGGAAGATAACATCCCCCGTTTATATTGAAACGGGGGATGTTGTTTTAGAAGAGGTGTTAACTCTAAAAAAGAGGGTAAAATGATTACGATTAATGAGATAGCAAAATTAGTTAACGGAAAAGTAATCGGTGATGGTGCGGTAAAAGTTAAAGGCATATCGGCTTTGGCTTTTGCTGAAGCTAATGATATGACTTTCGCGTTTGATCGTAATAGTCTTGACGAGGCAGGGCGCAGTAAAGCGGCGTGTGTTATGTTTTCAGATGATGTAACAGATTATCCTAAGACAATTCTTAAGGTTGAAAACATGAAACTTGCCATGACGGTTTTATATAACGCTATGTTGGAAATAATTCCGCCTAAAAAGGGAACCATTCATTCAACTAGTGTTATAGATGAGACGGTTCAGTTTGGGAAGAACGTTTCGGTTGGGCCAAATACGGTAATTGGTAGTAACACGCGGATAGGTGACAATTTTGTGGTTGGTGCTAACTGTACAATAGGTAGAAATGTAACGATAGGCAGTAACGTTTGTTTATATCCAAACGTTACAGTTTATGATAACGTTATAATAAAAAATAACGTAACCATTCATGCAGGCACAGTTCTTGGCGCGGATGGGTTTGGATATATTCCGAAAGATGGGAAAATCTATAAAGTTCCGCAGATGGGTACCGTTATCCTCGAAGACAATGTTGAAATTGGCGCTAACGTTTGTATTGACAAAGGTACGTTTAAAGATACAATTGTGGGTGCGGGTACAAAAATTGATAATCAGGTGCAAGTTGCGCATAATGTGACTCTTGGCAAAAATATAATGATCGCGGCGCAAACGGGTATCGCGGGAAGTAGCAGTATCGGGGAGAACACTCTTATTGGCGGACAAGTGGGTGTTGCAGATCATGTGAAGATCGGTAAAAACGTGAAAGTTGGAGCTAAAACAGGGATTACTGGTAGTGTCAAGGACAATGCTTCGGTTTTTGGGTATCCGTCCAGGGAAGCCTCTGAGGCGAGGAAACTCCATGGGCTGTTGTCTCTTCTTCTTCGCAATAGGCGTAAAATTCAAACTTTATTTAGAAAAACGCCGGAATAAAAAAAGGTAAGGATATATGATAGTTCTAACAGGTGGCGCGGGTTTTATAGGGAGCTGTTTTCTTAAAAAACTTAATGATGCTGGAATTGATAACATAATAGTTGTCGATGATCTTGATAGTTCTAGCAAATGGAAAAACCTTCTCGGAAAAAAATTCCGCGATTATGTTCAAAAAGATGAATTTATATCAAAAATTGAAACTCATAAAATGCCCACCCCTGAGTGTGTTGTGCATATGGGAGCATGCAGTTCTACAACACTTACCGATGCCGGGTACTACATTAAGAACAATTACGAATATTCAAAAATTTTGGCAGAATGGGCTTTAACCCAAAAAGCCTCTTTTTTGTATGCTTCAAGTGCCGCAACTTATGGCGCGGGAATTTTTGGATACAGTGACAACGATGAAAATACAAGAATCCAGAAACCGCTAAATATGTATGGTTATTCAAAACAGCTTTTTGATTTGTGGATACTAAACAGTGGATTGGCCGATCAGGTTACGGGATTCAAGTTTTTTAACGTGTTTGGGCCGAATGAATACCATAAGGGAGACATGAGAAGTATTGTTTGCAAAAATTTTTCGAAAGTAAGAAACGAAGGAAAAATAGAACTTTTTAAGTCATACCGGGAAGAATACGCGGATGGTGGTCAAAAACGGGATTTTATTTACGTAAAAGACGCAATCGATGTAATGTATTATTTTTTCTGCAGGCCCGACAATACGGGCATTTATAATTTAGGGACAGGTACTGCACGAACGTGGAACGATTTGGCAAAAGCCATGTTTTCCGCGTTAAGCAAAAAACCGGTAATAAAATATATTGATATGCCGGAAACTCTTCAGTCAAAATATCAGTATTTTACGTCAGCTGATATGTTCAAACTCAGAAAAACGGGTTGCATGATTGAGTTTCGATCACTCGAAGAATCGGTCAAAGATTATGTCGGATATTTGCAGGAAGAAAAATATTTTTAGTACCGATAAGTTCATATCGGAATCTTACTATACATACCTTTCAAATTTCTTTGTTTCAGAATTAAATAATGTT
>JAHIZQ010000154.1 GCA_018814505.1 Candidatus Omnitrophota bacterium | reverse complement strand
CGTATTCTATTAGGTACGTACGCGTTAAGCAGCGGATATTATGAAGCTTTTTATTTGAAAGCTCAAAAAGTACGGACGAAAATTTCAAACGATTTTAAAGAAGCGTTTAAAGTGTGTGATTGTATATTAACGCCGACTACTCCAACAACTGCTTTTAAAATCGGAGAGCACATAGAAGATCCGTTGGAAATGTATCTTTCAGATGTTTTTACTATTCCCGCTAATCTTGCTGGGCTTCCAGCAATATCCGTTCCATGCGGTTTTGATAAAGGGAATCTGCCTGTAGGGCTTCAGCTTATGGCAGAACCGTTTAAAGAAGAAGTTTTGATTAAAAGCGCCCATGCCTTTGAACAGAATACGCCGCATCACAAGATAAGAGCAAAAGTTAATTAGAATTGGTTTAGCTAGTTGAAATAAAAAAGGGTAGTATGAGCAATAAATATGAAACAGTAATAGGGCTGGAAGTGCATGTTCAGCTTGCCACAAAAACAAAAGCTTTTTGCGGGTGCAGTACAAAGTTTGGCGCAGTGCCGAATACGCAGGTTTGTCCGGTTTGTCTTGGACTGCCTGGGGTTCTTCCGGTTTTTAACAAAAAGGCTTTTGAATACGCGATAAAACTGGCTATTGCTCTTGATTGTGACTTACAAAGCATAGTGAAATTTGACCGGAAAAATTATTATTATCCGGATTTGCCTAAAAATTATCAGATCAGCCAGTACGATATGCCGTTGGCGTATAATGGAAAAATCGTGATTGACGCGGAACGAGAAGGTGAGTTTCGTGCTATTGGCGTTACCCGCGCTCATTTGGAAGAGGATGCCGGAAAACTTATTCATGATGAGCGATTGCCTTTTAGCTACATTGATCTTAATCGGACAGGTACGCCTCTTTTGGAGATCGTTTCTGAACCTGATATTAGAACTCCGGATGAGGCTTATAAATATCTTACGGTGCTTAAACAGATTATAGAATACCTGGAAATTTCAGATTGCAACATGGAGGAAGGAAGCCTTAGGTGCGACGCGAATGTTTCTATACGAAAAAAAGGCGCGGCTGAATTGGGAAGCAAAGTCGAGATAAAAAACCTTAATTCCTTTAAAGCGGTTCGCGACGCGCTTTTTTTTGAAGAAGTCAGGCAAGAAGAAATTCTGGAAGATGGTGGCGGTATTTCTCAGGAAACCAGATTATGGGACGCGGACAAAAATGTGACCATTAGTATGCGGTCCAAAGAGGCCGCGCATGATTATAGGTATTTCCCGGAACCGGATCTTGTGCCTTTTGAAGTTAAAAAAGGTGATATTGAAGCTGTAAGAAAGAATATGCCGGAACTGCCCGCGAAAAAAAGGAAAAGGTTTTTAGACGAATATAAACTTAATGCCAAAGATGTTGACGTGCTTATTTCACAAAGAGATATAGCTAATCTTTTTGAAAGCGTTGCGAAAAATGTTCAAAAACCACAAATTGCGGCAAATTGGGTAAAAGGCGAAGTAATGAAACACTTGAAAGAAAAGAATACCGATGTCAAGGGTTTAAAATTGAATCCTGAGGATTTATCAAAAATAATCACAATGGTTGAAAATGGAACCGTAAGCGGGCTTTCGGCAAAAGAGATTCTTGCAGATTGTATCGAAAACGGAGATAAGCCTGATGATATTATCGAGAAAAAAGGGCTTAAACAAGTTTCTGATGAAGATGAGTTAAGCCGTATTGTTTCAGAAGTGATTGACAATAATGTAAAATCAGTTACGGATTTTAAAAACGGAAAAACAAACGCGTTAAGTTTTCTGGTTGGCCAGGTAATGAAAACGAGTAAAGGCAAAGCAAATCCTAAAATAGCGGGTGAGATGCTTCAGAAGATGTTGTTATCTTAAAGTGTGGGTTAAAGGTTTTACCGGGGGTTTATACTGAACGACTGCGATAAAAAGCGAGACGAGATCAGTAACGTTAAGGGGAAATTTATGAAAAAGAGAATTATCGGAAGTGTAATTCTTGCGTTTTTATTGTTGGCAAGCGTTTTTAGCCACGCGAAAGATGTAAATATTGTAGACGACTCTAAAGAGCTTTTTAAACAAATTCAACTTTTTGCGGATTCAATAACATTGATTAGCGCCGATTATGTTGAACCGGTAAGTGTGAAAGATTTGGTTTACGGTGCCATTAAAGGCATGATGGCAACCCTTGGCGGTTATAACCAGTTTTTGGATCCGGAAAGTTTTAAAGAAATCACAGAAGAAACAAAGGGGGAATTCGGAGGATTAGGTGTAAGCGTGGGGATGCGAGACGGGGTTTTGACGGTTATTTCTCCGATGGAAGATACGCCCGCTTATACAGCCGGAATAAAATCGGGTGACAAAATTGTAAAAATTGACGATGAAATAACCAAGGATATGCCGTTTGATGAAGCCATAAAAAAGATGCGCGGCAATCCCGGAACTAAAGTTAAGTTGACTATAATTCGTGAAGGTGAAAATAAGATATTGGAGTTTTTGCTTGCGCGTGCTGTTATCAAGCTTCAAAGTATAAAAGAAAGCAGAATTTTTGATAAAAGCATAGGTTATATAAGAATTATAGAATTTCAGGAAAAAACAACAAAAGATCTAGCACAAAATATTATAGAATTGCGAAATAAAGGCGCTAAGGATATTGTTCTTGATCTTCGGAATAATCCGGGAGGATTACTTTCTGCCGCGATAGAAGTATCGGATTTGTTTCTTCCGATAGAAACAATGATAGTTTATACCGAGGGAAGAAATCCTGAAAAAAGAATGGAGTTTAGAGCGAAAAAAGAGTCAAAATTTGATGACATGGACATGGTTCTCATCGTTGATAACGGTTCAGCGAGCGCGGCTGAAATATTCGCGGGCGCTTTAAAAGATAATAAACGTGCTTTAATTATCGGTGTGCCTACTTTTGGAAAAGGTTCAGTGCAAACTGTCATCCCATTGGAAGATAAGTCTGCTTTACGGTTAACAACAGCAGACTATTATACGCCTTCAGGTAAAAATTTACGTAATAAAGGCATTGAACCGGATGTGTATGTTGAGAAGATGTCCCTAATCCCGGAAACCTTTCAGGAAGACCAGGAAGAAATTAAAACAAAAGTTTTTGAAAAGTTGGACGGAAAAAATCCTCCAAAAATTGAGGATAAAGTAAAATACGACAATCAGGTTCAAACTGCTGTAAGTATACTAAAAGGTATAAAAATTTTTGAAAAACATAAAACTGATGGTTAATAAGTTCAAGGTTGGTTCTATGACTAAACGGTTAAAACTATTTATAGCATTGGCGATTATTGTTTTCTTTTTCTGGCATTTATTTTTTCACGTAAAAGATATAACAAAAACTGTTTCAAATGTCGAGAGCACAGTATTGTCACTGCTAGATGAATACGACATTAAGAATGCCGATATTCTTTCTAGAGATAGTGATAAATGGGAAAAATCAAAATTAAGAGGTGAAACTATACGTTATGTTTTTAATCCTGTTAAATCTCCTCCGGCGTCCCAGATACCCAAACAAGTTGAACAGGTCATTAATCCCATAAGGGGAACTTTGCTTAAACAAAGCCTATTCTATTTTGATAAGGATACGGCTATTTTAAAACTCGATATTGTTTATAAAAAACAGTCAATTCTGGTAGTTGTCATAAAAAATGTAAAACCGGATTGGATAATGGTTGCAGATGAGAAGGAACAGCAAAAAGAAGTGCCAAAAGAAAGAATTATAGATATTTCAGAAAAACCATTAAAAAAAGAAGAAAAGGTGGAAAAAACGCAAATTATAGAAAACGAGAAACCCAAAATTGCGTTAATTCTTGATGATTTCGGGTACAGCAAAAGAAATCTAAATTTCTTAAAGAATTTAAAAACACCCGTTACTTTAGCGGTTTTGCCGGGAACCCCGTATGCGGCGGCAATATGTTCTTTCGCGGGAAAAAACGGGTATGAAACAATCGTTCATTTACCCATGGAGCCTGAGAATAAAGATGAAGGTCTTGAGGCAAATACCATTACTGTGGATATGAAAGAGAAGGATATAAAAAATTGTATAGGTAAAGCTTTTCAGTCTGTTTCGACAGCAAAAGGGCTTTCAAATCATATGGGGTCCAAGGCAACAAAAGATGAAGATTTAATGACAATCGTGATTGGAGAGTTGAAAAATAAAAACAAATTTTTTGTAGATTCATATACCACAAGAGAATCCGTGTGCGAAAAATTGGCAAGGGAAAACGATGTGCCGTATATAAAAAGAGATATGTTTATTGATAACAAGTCCGATCAGGAGTACATCGAACGTCAGTTGGAAAAGCTGAAGGAAATGGCTCTGACAAAAGGGCAGGTAGTGGCAATTGGGCATGACAGGGTTTCAACTATGAAAGCGCTGAAGGAAATGGTACCTAAAATAAAAGAAGAAGGCGTTGAATTTGTTTTTCTGCCTGAACTGATGAACGAAGATAAGACGAGGGATTAAAAAAAAGAAAGTGTCAGTAATTTAAAGGTAAACAATGGTTACGATAGGAATTGAAACTTCTTGTGATGAAACTGCTGTTGCGGTTGTAGAAGATGGAAAAGTTCTTTCTAGCGAAGTTTCTTCAAGTGTTCATCTTCATTCGCGTTACGGGGGCGTAGTTCCGGAAATTGCTTCAAGGTATCATGTTGAATACATCTTCCCGGTTTTCAAAAAAGCTTTAAAAAATGCAGGCAAAGGTATAAAAGAAGTTAATCTTATAGCTGTAACGCGGGAACCGGGACTACCGGGCTCATTACTTGTGGGAACGGCATTTGCAAAAGCCGTGAGTTTTGCCGCGGGCGTGCCGCTTATAGGTGTAAACCATTTATACGCGCATGTTTTGTCATGTTTTATAGATAGTAAAAAGAATTGTGAAATTGCCGGCGTTTTCCCGTTTATAGGAGCCGTTGTATCAGGCGGGCATACAAACATATATTGGTGTGAATCTCTGGACAGGTTTTCCCTTATTGGCCGGACAAGAGATGACGCGGTTGGAGAAGCGTTTGACAAAGTCGCGAAAATACTTGAACTGGGGTATCCAGGCGGTCCGGTAGTTGAAAAAAGAGCAAGCAGGTTTTTTGGCAAAAAAGCAATACCGTTTCCTCGCGCGTTGCTAGCAGACAAGACAGATTTAGATTTTAGTTTTAGCGGAATTAAAACGAGAGTTATGTATTATTGGCGAGATTCTTCTAAAACCGAAGGGGAAAAAAATAAAATATGTTTTTCATTTCAAGAAGCGGCAGTAGATGTGATTGAGAAGAAGATTTTCAGGGCCATAAAAATGAAAAAAGCCTCCGTTTTAGCGGTGGGCGGAGGTGTTGTAAACAATAAGTCATTGCGACAAAAGTTGGTGAACCGTTCT
>JAHIZQ010000153.1 GCA_018814505.1 Candidatus Omnitrophota bacterium | reverse complement strand
TAAAACCGTCTGAGGTTTTTGATGAAGACGATTATTATACGATCAATCAATTAAAACAGGCATTGTCGGGGCTTGAGGGGTACAATTTTTGCTATTTGGATGATCATAATAAGATGATAGTTGATCTGTCAAAACATAGAAGCCAGATAGATTATGTTTTGAATTTGTGTGATGAGGGATTTTCTAATGACGCGAAAAAGGAGTTGCATGTTCCGGCTTTACTCGAAATGCTTAAAATTCCTTATACAGGTTCCAATCCGCAATGTTTGGCGTTTTGTTACGATAAATCGTTAGTTCGCGGAATATCCCGTGAAATGGAAATTTCAGTTCCAGACGCTTTTTACCTAAAACCGTCGGATAATATCTATGAAATGAATTTCCCTTTCCCGGTTATTATTAAACCCAATATGGGGGACTCCAGTTTTGGCATAACCCAAAGAAGCGTGGCGTATAGTCTGGAAGAAATGATTAATGCGATCGATGAGATTCGTAATGTTATTGGGGCAAATAGCCCTATTCTTGTTGAAGAATTTTTATCCGGAAAAGATTTGAGTATCGGTATGATAGGAAATCTTCCCAATAATATTCACATACTACCGGTTATTGAAGAGGATTATTCAGCTCTTCCTGAAAATCTCCCCAAAATATGCGGATATGAGGCAAAATGGGATCCTAAATCACCTTATTGGAATATTAAATCGATCCCGGCTGATATTTCCGAATCTGTGCAAAAGTACATTGAAGAAAGGTCGTTGCAGTTATTTGAAAGGCTTGAATGCCGGGATTACTGTCGATTTGACTGGAGGTTGGACAAAGACGGCGATCCTCATTTGTTAGAGATAAATCCTAATCCGGGCTGGTGTTGGGACGGGCACTTGGCGAGGATGTGTAAATTCACGGATATTTCTTATCAGGACATGATTAAAAGAATCCTTTGCGCGACCGAAGACAGAATCCTTTTAGAATCGGATAGTGGGATAAGGAAGGATTGGACCGACGCTTAAATTCACTTTTCTTTCAATAGCCAGGAACATTTATCATTTATAAAAAAGTGCTATGGTTAACAAATGGTAAATGTTCCTGGTTTGTTTTTGTGATAAAAGATGATATACTCGAATGACAAAAAAAAGGGGGGCTATATGGATGCTTCGCTATTTATTGCCAGGATTTTTGGATTGGTGTATCTGATTGTGGGTATTGGACTTTTGTTTAATCGTAAACTCTTTCAGCAGGTAATGGTTGATTTTTGTAAAAACTTAGCTTTGGTTCTTTTTGGCGGAATGTTTGCTCTCATTGTTGGGATCGCTATAATATTGGTTCATAATGTATGGGTTCCTCATTGGACTGTCATAATTACGATTATCGGATGGCTGGGGCTTATTAAAGGTATCTGGATAATTGTTTTCCCAAAGAGTATGGCTATGTTTATGCGGAGATATCAAGAGAACGAAAACTTGGTAACAGTACATGCTTTCGCGGCTATTATTTTAGGCGTCGTTTTAACTTTTTTTGGTTTTTTTATGATATAAAAATAAATGCCGGAGAAATATTTTTGTGTTTGGAAAACACGTGTTAGAATAAGAACGAAGCATAAGTTTTATTTGGAAAAGAGAAAAAGGTTTTAGAAGTATCCTTAGGAGGATGAATATGTCGAAAAGAATACTTGTTGTTGAAAAGAATGCCATAATGTTTTCGGTGTTAAAAGATGTATTGGAAAAGGAAGGGCATAGCGTTCTTCTATCGGGAACTGGGGAAGATGCTGTCGAAAAAGCAAAATCGGATAACCCGGATCTTGTAATTACGGATACGGTGCTTCCGGACATTGACGGTTTTGAGGTTTGCCGTAGAATCAAAAAGTTTAAAGACAAACTAGTTCCGAAAGTTATTATTACGACCGGAGACATTGATTCGGTGGACGCCGAGAAAGCTCATACAGCGGGAGCAAACGATTATTGTGCTAGAACAACTGATTCGGCGCATTTAATCAGGGCAATTAATGAACTTGCCTGGGAGGATTAGTATGACAATAAAAAAGACAAAAAATGATTTGGAAAAGCAGAACTGGGTTCTTCGAAAAACACGGGACACGCTTACGGCGCTCTACAAAGATTTGGATAAGAAAAACGAAAAATTAAAGAGATTCGATGAACTTAAATCACAATTTGTTGCTAATGTTTCTCATGAACTGAAAAACCCGCTCTTTGTAATTAATGAATCTTTAAGTGTAATTCTTGACGGGTTTGTGGGCGAAATAAATCCGGAACAGAAAAAAATGATAAAAATAGGGAACGATAATGTGGCGCGTTTGCTTCGCCTTGTCACTGATATGTTGGATCTTTCTAAAATAGAGTCCGGCAAGATGGAAATGAGGAGAGAGAAGTTCAATATGTCTGAATTAGTGGATGAAACGCTATCCGGCTTTGAAGGAGAAATCGCCAAAAAACAGATTACTCTAAAAAAAGATATCCCGAGTTATGAGGATTTTATTTGGGCGGATAGGGATAGAATAAGCGAGGTAATAATAAATCTTTTGAACAATGCCATAAAGTATACTCCGGAAAATGGAAATATTGGCGTGAAGCTTGAGGATGCAAAAGAAGAGATTCGTTTTGAAATATCAGATACCGGTTCTGGAATTTTAAAAGAGGATTATAGCAAAATATTCGACAAATTTGAACGAGTTACTCTTGGCAAACAGGACGGTACGGGTCTGGGCCTTCCGATAAGTAAAGATATTGTAGAGTTTCATAGAGGGAAAATATGGGTTGAAAGCGAGTTTGGAAAAGGCAGTAAATTTAGTTTTGTTTTACCAAAAGACCTTCGGGGTGGAGTGAGGACATCTTGATGTGTAAATAAATAAAAAATTCAACCTCGCAGGATACCCTGCGAGGTTGAATTTTTTGTATGGACGGTTTTATGAAATGAGAAATTAGGATATAGGAAAATCAATGAGTATAGATATTTTGGAAAAGAGAAAGAAAGAAGAAGTGTTTAAGGCGCTTCGCCGATATTGGGGATATAATTCGTTTTTGCCTTTACAGGAAGAAACTATTTCTTCTATTTTATCAGGGGAAGACAGTTTAACGGTACTTCCTACCGGAGGGGGCAAGTCTTTATGTTTTCAACTGCCTGCTTTACTGAAAGAAGGTATGGCCACGGTTGTGTCGCCGCTTATTTCTTTAATGAAAGACCAGGTGGATACGCTTAAAGATATGGGAGTTCAGGCCTTTTTTTTAAATTCGAGTTTATCTTCTCGTCAGCAAAGTTTTGTGATCGAAGAAATTCGCCAGGGGAATGTTAAACTTTTATATGTTTCTCCAGAACGGTTGCAGAATGAAGACACCGTAACTTTATTAAGTTCTATTAAACTTTCTTTTTTTGTTGTTGACGAAGCACATTGTATCAGCCATTGGGGACATGATTTTAGGGCAAGTTACCGTAACCTGTGGATGATAAAAGAGATATTTCGTCCGGTAAGCGTGCACGCTTTTACGGCGACTGCCACGCGCGAAGTGCGGGAAGATATTGTGAAACAGTTAAAGTTTACTTGTTCTAAAGCGCATATCGGAGAAGTTGATCGGCCGAATTTAACGTATCGCGTATTACCGCGGGGACAGGTGTTAAAACAGATTACTCAAGTTCTTGCGAAGCATGAAAAAGAGGCGGGCATTATATATTGCTTGCGCCGTAAAGATGTTGATAAGGTTTCAGCAGACTTGAAAAGTTTAGGCGTTAGCAATGTCCGGTATCACGCGGGCATGACGGATGAAGAACGCCGCGCTTCGCAGGAGATGTTTTCCCGTGAAGAAGTTGATATTATTGTCGCGACAATAGCGTTTGGTATGGGGATTGACCGGTCGAATATAAGGTTTATTATTCACGCGGGTATGCCGAAGAGTATTGAACATTATCAACAGGAAACCGGTCGCGCCGGTAGGGACGGGTTGCCTGCTTTTTGTTATATGTTTTACGGCGGGGGCGATTATAGGTTATGGAGTTTCTTCGCGGAGGAGTCTTCTGAACGTGAAATTATGATGAAAAAGTTAGGCGCGATGTATAACTTTTGTACGCGGCCTCAATGCCGGCATAAAGTACTTGTAAATTATTTTGGTGAGGAATACGGCGCGAATTCCTGCGGCGGATGTGATTATTGTTTAAATGAGCTTGATATGGTTCAGTCAGCGTTAATTGTCGGACAGAAGATATTGTCTTGTGTTGCCCGAGTGCGTCAAAGAAATTATGGTTTTGGCGCGGCGCATGTAGTGAATATTTTAAGAGGCAAAGTAACGGACAAAATAGGACAACTCGCGCATGATAACTTATCTGTTTTCGGTATAATGCGCGATGAGTCAGACGTTTTTATCAGACACATGATAGAACAACTGATCGGTCAAGGTTTTCTAGCTAGAGAAGGAGAGTTTTTAACCCTTGAGGTAACAAGTGCCGGGCAAGATGTATTGGCCGGAAAGGTTACACCGGTACTTGCGAAACCGGTGCTCGCGGCAAAGAAAAAAGAAAGCGCAAAAAAAGCAAAAATAAAAAAAGAAATAGAATGGGCAGAAATCGATCAGGGTCTTTTTCAAGAACTTCGTAAAAAACGGACACTTTTAGCTCAGGAGAAAGGTGTGCCGGCATACATTATATTCAGTGATAAAACCTTAAGGGATATTGCCGCGAAAAAACCTGCAACTATTGAAGAGTTTTCCGGAATGTACGGTGTAGGTGAAAACAAATTAAAATCATACGCGGATACATTTATCCAGGTTGTTAAAAACTATTGTGCCTAGTTAGAGAATTAAAACAAACATCAATTTTTCCCTTCTTCAAAGAGAGATTAAGAGGGATTTCTTTCCCCCGCTTTCTCGACTTTGTTCCCTTCGGTTGAGACCTATTCCAATTCGACAAATAATAACGTTTTTTTTGATTTACGGTTAGTTTGCTTCTTTGGCGGAGGTCTTTTATAAACTTCTCAGGACTTACTCTATTCTGTTTAAGTTGGGGGGCCTTAAATTGTCGCCAGAGAAATCTATGACTGGTTTACTACCTATTTGAAAATGCGATTTCCTTATAATCAGAACGGGAGAAATAATGTTTATCCAATAAATGCTATTTCTCTCTTTTTCTTGTTAATTCGATAGTGTATCCTTTTAAAGATGTACTAAAATAAGCAATTGTTATTTCCTTAAAGACAATTTAAGGGAAGGAGAGCTTGAAATGAAAAAAATGTTTATTCTTATAACGATTATCGCGATATTTTCAATATTTCTGCCGGTTTCAGCCGGGGCTTGTACTAGTTTTGTTATTAAGGCTAAAGATGGTAGCCCTGTTTACGGCCGGACATTAGAATGGGGAATTTTTGACGCGGAATCGGAGCTTGTAATGGTTCCGCGTAATTTTATATTTATTTCTGAATTGGGAGGTGGTAAACAGGGGACAACATGGCAGAATAAATATGGTTATGTCGCGATTAACATGCTTAAAAAACCATACTATCTTGATGGTATGAATGAGGCTGGTTTGACAGTAGGTTCTTTGTATTTTCCCGGGTTTGCAAAATATCAGGTTTTAAAAGAGGGAGAGGAAAGATTCGCGATAAATAACGTGGATTTAGTTCCGTACATTCTTAGCCAATTTAGGACGGTTAAAGAAGTAAAAGACGTGTTACCAAAATTAAGAGTCGTATATAACAGCGATTTAGAAGAAGAAGTCAGGGTGCCTTTATCGCTTCACTACATAGTTACCGATAGTAGCGGCAATTTAATTGTAATCGAGTATGTTGACAGAGAACTCAAGATTTATGATGATACTGTCGGCGTTATGACAAATTCTCCGCCGTACGATTGGCACATAACAAACTTGAGGAACTATACACAGCTTTCTCCTTACGCTCCGGGTCCTGGAGAGAGAAAAGTAGAAGGCATTAATTTTACGCCTTTTGGCGGCGGATACGGCATGACAGGTCTTCCAGGGGATTATTCCCCGACTTCCCGGTTTGTCCGAGCGTTTTTTTATACAAAAACGCTCCTTCCTATGAAAAACGCGGACGTGGCAGTAAACCAAGCGAAACGCGTTCTTGATAACTTTGATATTCCTAAAGGATTTTTGCGGGATGGAACGCCTGAGGAGTATTCTTTGGGATATACGCAGTGGAGCACGATAGGCGACATAAAAAATAAACGTTATTACTGGTGGACGGAATGGAACCGACAAATGCGTATGGTAGATTTAGCCAAGATAGATTTTGAAAATAATGCAATTAAAGCTATTCCGTTGGATATAAAACGGGTGGAAAACATTGATGATAGAACTAGTGATTTTCAATAGGTTTCTATTTTGATTGTAACTGGTTGCAGTTTGTTTCACGAACAATTTTAATACGGGAGAAAACTTATGATAAAAACAATAAATCATATCAACATAGTGGTTGCGAATCTGGAACGTTCAGTTAAATTTTATACTGATGTTTTAGGTTTTAAAGAAGTTAAACGCGCGAAATTACAAGGGGAATGGATTGAAAAAATTGTAGGTTTAAAAAATGTATCGGCCGATGTTGCGTATGTTGTTCCGCCTTCCGGCGCGTTGCGCATAGAGCTTTTGGAATATAGTTCTCCAAAAGGAGAAAACGTTGATATTAACTCTCTCGCGAATACAGTTGGTCTGAGGCACATTGCTTTTCAGGTGGAGGGAATATATGATTTCGTAGTCAGGCTTAAAGAGAAGAATGTTAAGTTTATAAGTAGCCCGGTTAAAGTTCCTGGTTCTACAATTCAACATGATGAAGGATATAAAATATTGTGTTATTTTCTTGACCCGGACGGTGCAATTTTGGAATTAGCTGAATATGTTAAATCAAAATAAAAGATTTTTGGTCACATAAAGCCTGTCATACTAGCCCTTCTCCTCACCAGATAACTAACTGTTTATTTAACACAAAATAAAAATGCAAAGTTTGTTGACAGGGAAAATTATTGGCTGTAAAATATGGGGAATACAAGTTAATATGAGTTAATATAAGTTAGCATGGAGGTGTTGGTTTTGAAAGAAAATAGTGTATTAACAACGCAAGAGTTATCTAAATATTTAAAGTTAAACGAGAAAACTGTTTTGAAGATGGCACAATCCGGCAAATTACCTGGATTTAAAATCGCGAATCAATGGAGATTTTATTTATCAGCAGTTGATGAATACTTGCAGGACAAAGTAGCGAAATTTTCAAGATATGATTTTGGCAAATTTATAAGAACTACGGATCTAATGCCGTTATCACGATTGATAGATGAAAATACCATTGAGTTGAAATTGCAGGCCGATAATCAGGAAAACGTTTTGCGCGAATTAGCAAAAATTTCATATACTGCCGGGATAGCTATTTCTTCTGAAGAGGTTTTTAGGCAACTAAAGAAGCGCGAAGAAATGCTAAGTACCGGGATAGGCGGTGGAGTGGCAATTCCTCATTCACGTAACCCTAATGATGAATTGTTTAAAATGCCTGGGGTGATAATAGCGCGATCAGTAAAAGGCATTGATTTTTTTTCCGCGACAGGTGAAAAGGTACATCTTTTCTTTATGACCTGTGCGACTGACGTAGTGTTACATTTAAAATTATTGTCAAAAATTGCTAAATTGTTTAAAGATAAGCAGATTTTTCAGAAATTTATGCATGTTAAATCAAAACAGGAAGTCATGAGAATATTGTTAAACGCGGAAAAGATGTCTATATAAAAGTTGAGTAGAACATAATAGTTATTTTTCGTTGAGGGAAACGTAGAAATTTGTTTTAAAATAATGAGGAGGAAACAAAATGAAAGTGGCAGACTATCTCAAAAAAGATCAAATCGATTTAAATTTATCGGCAGTAAACAAAAAAGAGGCGATAGAAAAGTTAGGCATTTTGTTAAAAACTTCAAGTGCTGTACTAGATTATGAAAAGTTTATACAAGATGTTTTTACGAGAGAGGCATTAAGTACTACTGGTATTGGCCATAGTGTAGCGATTCCACATGCCAGGACACCTGCTATAAAAGATTTTGTTATCGCGTTTGGGCGTATATCCGAAGGTTTAGAATTTGATTCATTGGATAAAAAGCCTGCTAAGTTGATATTTTTAATGGGAACGCCTAAGAAGAAAGGGTTAAGTGGATATTTAAAAATGTTATCCGCTCTTAACCGGCGTTTGAATAAAAAAGAATTTCGGGAAGATATTTTGAAAGCAGTTACACCAAAAGAAATTATAGAGATTTTTAAGAGGACAGATTATTAATTAAGAGGCGTTGTTGAAATTATGGATATTTTATTTTTTGCGGGGCTAATGCTTGCTTGCGGTTTTATCGGAGGGAAAATAAGTAATCGGTTTAAGTTTCCCGCTGTTGTTGGCTATCTTGTCATGGGATTGTTCCTGGGGCCGTCTTTTCTAAATATCCTTAATCTTGAGTTGTTGGAAAACATGGGAATTTTCAATGATTTAGCTTTAGGGGTTGTCGCGTTTATTATCGGTAGTGAAATGCGGATAAGCACATTGCGGAAAATAGGCAAGGGCATTGTTACTATTATATTTTCAGAATCCTTTGGAGCTTTTTTATTGGTTTTTGCCGGAGTTTATTTCTTAACTCATAAAATGTATTTGGCGTTAATTTTCGGAGCTATGGCGCCAGCCAGTGCTCCCGCGGGAACAGCCGTAGTATTGCAGGAATATAGGGCAAAAGGTCCCTTGACCAACGCTTTATATGCCGTAGTAGGATTGGATGACGGTTTGGCAATAATAATTTACGCTTTCGCGGCGGCTTTAGCAAAGGTATCAATAACAGGTTCGGGGGAGTCTTTTTTGAATATAGTAAAAGGACCGACAATTGAGATTTTGGGAGCTGTAGTTTTAGGCGGTATTTTTGGTTTTATTTTGGGCTACATAGCGAGAAGAATACATAATAAAAAAGAAATTTTATCAATTTCTTTGGCAATGGTTATGCTGTGTTCTGGGGTGTCGGTTTTTTTTCATGTATCGCTTATTTTGGCAAATTTAAGTTTAGGAATGATGTTTGCCAATAGCTACCTATATGCTAACCGCAGGGCAGTAGAAGCCGTTAATTTTGTTTCAGTACCGATCTATACTATTTTCTTTGTTATTGCGGGAGCGCATTTGCAGATTTCTCTTCTTCCGGCCATGGGAGTTTTAGGTGTATTGTATATTGTTTGCAGAAGTTTAGGGTTGATAGGCGGCGCTTTTTTTGGTACAACTATTACGAAAGCAGATCCGGTACTTCGCAAATATTTAGGATTGGGCATATTGTCACAAGCCGGAGTGGCTATAGGGCTTGCTATTATGGCTACGCGTGACTTTTCAATGTTGGGCCAAGCCGGGAAAGATTTGGCAGTTTTGGTAATAAATACTATCGCGGCTACTACAATAGTTTTTGAAATAATCGGACCCATAGCGACAAAGTTTGCCATTCAAAAAGCTGGTGAAATCGGTAAGGCTAAAACATAGATTAATTTTTGAACAAAACAGGAGGCGAATATATGGAACTACTAATAATTATTCTTAACAAAGAAGAATATTTTGAGAAATTGATTTCTCTTCTTGTAGAAGCGGGTATTGATGAGGCGACTATTTCCGATAGTGAAGGAGTCGGGCATTATTTAGCTTACGAAGTTCCTATTTTTGCCGGGTTACAGCAGTTTGTAGGAGAAAGCAAATCCTTAAATAAGACGATAATGGCAGTATTGGAGAACAAGAATATTTTTACTCATTTCAAAAAAT
>JAHIZQ010000152.1 GCA_018814505.1 Candidatus Omnitrophota bacterium | reverse complement strand
CGATCTAACTTGTTTAAAAATTAAATCTGCCATTAAAAAAGAAACTTCACTTACCGCTTCTATTGGACTTGCGCCTAACAAGATGACTGCAAAAATCGCTTCTGACATTGAAAAGCCTAACGGGTTAGTGATAGTTAATAAATCGAATCTGCTTAGTTTTCTGCATCCTTTGCCTGTAAATAAGTTGTGGGGTATCGGTGAAAAGACTCATCAGGCGCTTAAACAGTTTGGAATAAACACTATAGGCGACCTTGCCGGCAAAAATAGCGCTGAACTAATTAATTTTTTCGGCAAAAACGGCATGCATATATGGGAACTTGCTAACGGAATTGATAACCGCGACGTTGAAACGGAACGCGTTATAAAGTCGATCAGCAACGAACATACTTTCGATACAGATACTTCTGATATGCACAAGATTAAGGATGTGTTGATGTTTTTAAGTGAAAAAGTTGCACGGAGGTTAAGGCAATCGAGTTTTAAAGGAAAAACTGTTACGTTAAAGATACGGTTTTCTGATTTTAAAACTTATACAAGAGCAATAACTCTTCGTGAATCTACAAATTTTGAGGATGTTATATATTCAAAAGTGATAAAAAAAATTGAAGAGTTTGATCTAAACAAAAAAACCGTACGCCTTTTAGGAGTGCGGTTATCAAACTTGTCTGATTCATTTTCTACGGAAGACCTGTTTAACGCAAACTCTGGGGTAGCTCAAAAAAAAGAAAACCTTTATAAAGCGCTGGACCTTATTTTAGACAAGTTCGGCGAAGGCGCTATAAACAGGCGAAGTACATAATTTATCAGTTAGTGTAAAGCATTTGTTGGGCTACTGTGTCGGCTATGGATTTACCGACAAGGTTTTGGGTTATTTTTAGGCCAAAAGCAAACGCTGTTCCGGCACCACGCGAAGTTATAATGTTACCCGACTGCACTACGTCTTTTTTTACAAATTTTACGCTAGCCGGTAAACTTTTTTCATATCCCGGAAAACACGTTGCCTCACGATCTTTTAAAATTGTTAAAGGCGCAAGTACTAACGCGGGTGAAGCGCAGATAGCGGCGATAAGTTTCTTTTTTTCGTGCATTTTTAAAATTAAATCTTTTACTTCTACGGAACTGGCAAGGTTTTCTGCCCCGGGCATACCGCCCGGCAAGATAAGCGCGTCGGGGAAGTTTTTGTAGTCTTTTAGCAAACAGTCGCACTCTACTCTAATGCCGTGCGCGCCTTTAATTGTGAGGCGTCCCAGACCGGCTATTTTTATGTCTACCCCAGCGCGTTTAAGTATATCTATCGGCGTAACTGCTTCTACTTCTTCGAATCCTTCAGCAAGTATGATTAATGCTGTCTTTTTCATGAGTAACCTCTCTCTGTTTTTAAAAGCAAATCCCCCTGACCCCCTTTTTCAAAGGGGGGAAATTACTTTTCTTTTTTCATAAAGACACGCTTCACAAAACCTACCACCAATCTTTGTTTTAAAGAGGGGGGAAATTACTTTTCTTTTTTCCATAAAGACACGCTTCACAAAACCTACCACCAATCTTTGTTTTAAAGAGAGGGGAGATCAGTTTTATGCTTTTTTTAGTACGGCTAACTCTATCGCATTTTCAACAAGATTGTTTAGTCCATTATTGTAATTCTTTTTGTCTAAAGCCGTCATATTTCCCCATAAAGGTTTAGTTCGCGGCAAATCGCTTACAAAAATCAGACCAATCGCGGCAATACGCGACGCGGTTGCCGCGTGATATACCGCGGCTAGTTCCAGGTCTATGCCTAAAAAACCCTGCGCATCAATCTCTGAAAGGTTTTGGCGCGTTTCAGCCAAAAGCGATCCTATACTGAAAACGGTTCCGGTTCTTACTGTGCCTATTTCGTTTAATTTGGCAAACAAAAAAGTTTCGGCTAATTTCAAATATTCCCTATTGGCAGACTTAAAAGTTCCTTTATCAAAAACTTGTTTCATACTAAAATCCGGGAGATGATACTTTGAAAAAGTTTCACCGTCAAAAGCTTTATCACATAAAACAATGTCGCCAATTCTGGTTTCCCCTAATCCACCGCACGCGCCGGCAAAAATTATTCGCCGGATAGACGTGTTTTTCATAAAAAGTACGGCGTCTCCCGCGAAGGAAGCTCCCATGCCGGACCGGATAACAGCAAATCGGTGTTTGTTTTTTTCAAGAATAACCCCAGAATATACGCGACCTTTAAAAGATGTTATTCTTTTACTGTTTTTCTCAAAGTTTTTTACGGGGATGAAAGGGGTTATTACCGCAGTATCAGGGAAGACACTTGGTTCTATACTAAAACAAAATTTGAAAAATTTATTTTTATCCATGGATGCCTTGCTCTCTATTCACTATAAATTATTTGTCTCTTCCAACTCTTGGCTT
>JAHIZQ010000151.1 GCA_018814505.1 Candidatus Omnitrophota bacterium | reverse complement strand
GCTTCATCATCTGAAACTGTATATTTATAATCATCATAAGGCGGCGAGTCAAAGGCCGTCACTGATTCATCCCTTGAAGTGCTGAAATCATTCACAAGTTCACGTTTAACTTGTTCCATTTTATGTTCCGCTAAAAAAATTACTTTTGTCAGGTGTTCATCTTTCATACTACTATCAAGCATCTGTGTGGTTATCATCATTATTGGAATAAGCGCGAGAGCTACAAGCACTATCGCGGCCAAAAGTTCAATCAAAGTAAAACCCTTGTTATCGCAAGTCGTAAGTCGCACATCGCATGTCGTATGTCGTATGTCGTGTGTCGTATTTTGCATATCGCACGTCGCTATTTTAAGTTGCGTTTTAAAAAAGTTATCATTTTAGAAATATGATCTAGTTTTCCTAAATTAGCTCTCTTGCATCGCCACTCTTCCTGTAGCGGTTGTTACTGTTATCGTTATCTGAGTTCCTTCCGCGGAAAGAGATACAGTTGTATCACTCGAACTCGAAGCATTACCTAAAGGCTCAAAAATAAAATCCTTATCCGCATTTATCGTAATAATCGGATCTATTGTCTGGGTGTTACCTATTTGAACATTAGCGGAATCATAGATTTTATATTCTTTTGCCGAAGAGTTAACGTTAAGCCTGTAATTCTCGTCATTGGTTATTGCTAAACTGCGGGCATACCTCAGGCTAGATAACATTCCGCGGGCCACAACTCGCAGTTTAGCTTTTTTTATATAAGGAACACCTAATCTTGGAATAGCAACTGCCGCTAGCACAGCAACAACGATAACAATAAATAATAACTCTATTAAACTGTAACCCCGTATGTTTTTCATAAAAATATCAGCCGAATGTTACGCGTTTCACGCGGCGTGCCATTAGTTTTAATCGTGTAATGAATGATCTACCGGAGAAGTAATATTGCAATCCACCCTGTACGTTGTTCCATCCATGCTATAAGTGCCTCCCGAAGGGCATTCGGGTTCACCATCCGGAAAATAATCAGTATCCTGAGTTACTGTTGCCAAACTCGCGGGCCAATCATCGTTATCTAACCTGTACTGTTCAATCTGTAGGTTCATAATAGACTGGTTTGCTTTACAGGCATTAGCTTTGGCAATAGCAGTTGAGGTCGTAATTCTCCCCAAAGCAATCGCGGCAAGTATTGCAATTATAATAACAACGAACAAAACTTCAATCAAAGTAAAACCCTTTTTCCCTTTCAGCAACATATTTCTCCCTTCACTTATTATTAATTTATGTTAAATATTCGTTTTTTTGAACAAGAATATTTCTATTGTACGGTCATTTCCCTAATCACATCAAATATCGGCAAGTATATTGCTATCGCAATAAACCCCACCAATATTGCCATAAAAAATGTCATGAGCGGTTCGATTTTTATTACAAGCCTTTTTACGATATCATCTACGTCGCGTTCCAGTCCTTCAGCAGACTTTTCAAGCATAAAGTCTAAAGACCCGGATTCTTCACCTGAAGACATCATCTGCACAACCGCGGGCGGCAAAATGTTTTGATTTGTAAGCGCTTCGGAAACTGTACCTCCTTTTTGAACGTTCTCGGTTATCCGCTCAACTAGATTGGAAACTAGTTTATTGTCAGCCACTTTATCCGCTATTTTTAACGACTCCATAATCATAATCCCGCTTGAAATCATGTCTCCAAAAGTCCGCACAAAACGAGCCGCGGCCGCGCGTTTTAAAAGGTTGCCAAAAAGCGGCATATTCATCTTAATTAAGTCTATTTTTTCACGAAAAAACGGTTTTTCATTGAACCGCCTGTAACCGATAACAGCTAATACCGCTACAGCCAATAGTATCCACCAAAAACGCCGAACAAAGTTACTTATAGCTACCAATGCTAGTGTCGGCAAAGGAAGAGTTAGGTTTAACCGCACATATATGTTGTAAAATATCGGGATAATAACTATAACTAAGAAAACTACGACTAAAAAAGCAAGGCTCCCCACTACTATCGGATAACTAAACGCATTTTTTATTGACCTTTTTAAACTATCTTCTTTCTCTAAGTGCTCGGCTAAACGCATTAAAACTTTATCCAGGATGCCCGCTGTCTCCGCGGCTTTGATTAATGCTATAAAAAATTCGGAAAAGATATTCGGGTACTCTTCCATGGCTTCGGATAAAGACGCGCCGCCTTCAATGTTTGAATTTATAGCGCCAATCGCGGTTTTAAGCGTCGGATTTACAGTTTGTTTTTCCAGCGCGTATAAACACTTTGTAATTGAAATACCCGCGCTTATTAAAGTCGAAAACTGCCTTACAAAAAGAACTAAATCTCCGGATTTTACTTTCTGTTTTAGTTTAAAGCTAAAAACGTTTTTTTGACGCGCGACTGAACTAACATAAAGCCCCATACCCCGAAGCTTATCGCGCAGGGCTTTTTCATTGTCCGACTCAACGGTTCCCTTATAAACTTTGCCGGAATTATCTTTCGCGACATAAATGTATTGTGTCATGTTAGGCTAGTATACTACCCTTTCAATTTCTTGAATGTCCGTAATACCCTCATCTACTTTACGCTTTCCGTTTTGAGCCAATGTTTGCATGCCTTCTTTAATCGCTATTTTTTTAATTTCAGAAGCTGACGCTTTAGATGAAACGAGCTTTTGTATTTCTTCACCAAGAGGCATAACTTCAAAAACGCCTATACGCCCCTTATATCCCGTATCATAACAAATCCCGCATCCGGCCCCTTTACACTCCGGGCAAAACACGCGACATAACCTTTGAGCTACTGACCCTATAACGGTTGACGATATTAAAAAGGGTTCAATCCCCATATCAACAAGCCTTGTTATCGCGCTCGGCGCGTCATTGGTATGCAGGGTACTAAAGACAAGATGCCCCGTTAACGCCGCCTGAATAGCGATCTCCGCGGTTTCTTTATCACGTATTTCCCCAACCATAATAACATCCGGATCTTGCCTCAAAATAGTTCGTAAACCCGTAGCAAACGTCATTTTAGCACCTTCGTCAACTTGCACCTGGTTTATTCGCGTCAATCTATATTCAACCGGATTTTCTATCGTAATGATATTGCGGCTACTTGAATCAAGCTGTTTTAATATCGCGTATAAAGTCGTTGTTTTTCCGCAACCGGTAGGGCCCGTAATAAGTATAATGCCATACGGTTTTTCTATCAGCTCACGCATTTTGAGTTCATCTTCTTTAGTAAAACCCAGTTCCTCTAGCCCAATCAGCATGGAAGACTTGTCAAATATGCGCATAACTGTTTTTTCTCCGGCCACCGTACGCATAGTTGAAACTCTTATGTCATATTCTTTTCCATCTTTTTCAAGCACAATATGCCCATCTTGAGGGCGACGATGTTCAGCAATGTTGATATTAGAAAGAATTTTTACCCTAGAAAGAACGGCTAACTCCGTATGTTTGGGAATCGTCATAATATCATGCAACTGCCCATCTATGCGGTATCTGACTATCATTTCCGGATCCTGCGGTTCTAAATGAACATCACTTGCCTTGGCATTTATACTGCCAACTATTATGTCATTTACCAATTTTACAATCGGAACTTGTTCGATTTTTTTTAAATCCGCTGACAAAGTTTCTATCGCCGGTTGTTTTTTTCGGGCTGATTTTAGCTGGGCTAAACGCATATCTACAAGGGTTTGTTTACTCGACTCTTCAATTTTATAATTTCGCCCAATGGCATACATAATTTGTTTTTCAGGAACTTGAATGGGAATAATTTCACACCCCGTCAAAAGCTTTAACTCGTCTTTTACTAATAAGTCACCTGGATCCGACATCGCGACATAAAGATTCGCGCCGTCTATTTTTACTGCTATAACTTTGTATTTCCGGGCAACATTTTCCGGAATCATCCGTACAACCTGAACATCAAGTTTTTCTTTTTCCAGATTTATCTGCGGATTTTGATTCATATTTGCCTCTATTCCTTTTTTAATATGTCTATTTCTCCAAGACTCGTTTTATTTTCTCAAGCATAATCCTGTAATCAAACGGTTTTACTATGTAATCAGCTATTCCAAAATTGGTCGCTCTTGTAACATCACTGAGCTGACTTTTTGCCGTCAGCATAATAACGGGCACATTTTTAGTACGCACGTTATTTCTTAATTCTTCCAATGTTTTAAACCCGTCCATATTAGGCATTAAAATATCGAGAAGTATTAAATCGGGAGATTCCAGGCGACATTTTTCTAAACATTCAACCCCATCAAGAGCAGTTACAACGATATATCCAAAAGCCTTCAGCCTCACTTTTAGGGTTTCAATAAGATCTTGATTATCATCAACTACTAAAATTTTGTTTTTTGTCATAATCTCCCTCAGTGTACATTAAGTTTTTAAATTAAATGGCATTCTCACATATAGTATAATAATAATCCAAATTAAAACAACATGCTATCTAAAATAGCCACTATTAAAATTTATTCTCCGCCTCGCTTAAACGCGAGAAAAACTATCTTTTGTATTAACTCATCGAATGATATGCCTGCTTTATTCGCGGAACGTTCAAACTCATCATCTCGTTCCAAACTTGGATTGAGATTTACTTCAATAACATAAACCTGTCCTTCTGACGTTACTCTAACATCAAACCGAGCGTATCCGTCCAGGTGAAGGGCCCTATAAGCACGTTTTGCTATTGCTACCATTTTTTCTTCCCAGCCTTCAGGTAGGCGACCCGCAAAAACATTTTTTATCCCCCATTTCG
>JAHIZQ010000150.1 GCA_018814505.1 Candidatus Omnitrophota bacterium | reverse complement strand
TAAAAAAGAACTAAAAAAGAACTAAAAAGAACTAAAGACGCTTTACGTTACCTATGCTGAATTAATCAGTTACAAAATAATTACAAACCGGATTAATTTTGGATCTGTTGAGTAATTGCTTATAAGAAACCCGGAGCGTCCCCTAGTTTCTTCTACCTTCCGGCTTTCCCGGGTTTCGGTATTTGGTTGGTTATGGTACCTTGCGCGTCCTCAATAACCAGGGTCCCATCCGCTGAAAAATAGGCCCGTTTCCCGAGCTCCAGTGACTTATTGGTGCATATCTCAATTATGCTCTTCCCCTGCAGTGGTAAACGATCCGCAGGTAGACGGACCGCAGACATATCCGCGCCACCGACAACTACTTTTTTATTATCATATAACTTATTGTCACCCAAATCCAACACGTAAGTTGAGCTCTTTTCAATAGCCGCCCAAATAACATCCTCCCACTCAAGTTCCTCATAATCTACTTCGAAAATTGTACCTTCGTAAATTATATTTACGGAAATTTCTCTGCTTTTTCCTATCTCTAAGGATTTATCACCTAGATAATATTTATCTCCAGCATGTACGACAATTAATTTGTTACGCGAAATCTCTTTGTAATATCGCCTTTGGATGGCAATACCAAGCCGGGATAAAGGAACAGAAATTTTGTTACCTCTTATGTCGGCAAAAGGCAGTGTTGCGAGGCCGTATGGCGAAAATGTAAACAATGTTTTGGCAATGGCTTTACCGGGCGAGTAGTTTTTCAGTGTTGGAAGTTTTATCTCATCCGGACGCATAGATTCTTGTGTATAGAACCCTCGGATATAGCTTGAAATGTTGCCTTGTCGGTGATTCTTCTGCTTAATAACAGCACGCGGAGCATTTTCTTGAAGGCCTGGATATTCTCTTTGCCACTCAACTGCAGCGCATCCAGCTAATAAAGCAGCAATGCTCAAAATTACCATTAGTGCCGATACGATTCGACCCATGACTTATGCTCCTTTTTTATTGATGCCAAATAATTGATAATTCCCGCTTCCCAAAATTCTGGAACATTAAACTTAATTCCGAGTTATGTAACGTGTCCCCGGAATTTTGTAACGTGTCCCCGGAATTTCTTGCTAGTTTTCCCTAGTTGTTTGTTCCTTATCTAATTTGCTTTGTTTACGGATTAAGAAAATCCCCCCTATGATAAAGAGCACTGCAACTACCATCCCTCTTTGTGCGCCAAACACTGCTGCCTGAGGCACTCTTCCCCGCAGTAATTCAATTACCATTACCCTAGGGGATAACAATCCGATGCTTCCTAATAGATAAAATATTCCGATTGAAAGTGAGGTAATACCGAACACTTTTGTTTTCCTTTCCCATCCCCAGAGTGCTGCCGCGCCAATAATAACACCTAACATTAACAACATTAAAACACACATTAATACAGAGATGAGGTCGATGCATGCTCTCAAAAATAGCGCATAAAGAAATGACGCAAATATATAGCCGCTCCCGGTTAAAAGAAAGACAGCTACAATTCTACGAACATAAAAATTCATATCACTTATTACACTATCTCTTTTCTCAAATTGTTCTTTGACGTTGCGGCGTGCGAAAAACCATATGAGAAAACAGTAAGGAATCATATAAAAAAAGACCATTTTAAAAAGAGAGGTTTCGCCTGTGCGCAGAAGAGGATAAAAAAACAACATCCTGCTTATGACGCCATATATACCTAGATATACAATGAGCTTACGTGCCCATTGTTGTAAGCGCAGAGCACCTATTGCAGCGATAACGAGAGATACATACAATAAGAGGTCGCCAACTATCCGCAAGCCAATGACCTGGCCGGAATACCCAAAAAAGAGCGGCCGTATTAACCACAAAAAAACCCGCCAGCATGAAATAACCGAAAAAGCTGTTAAGAATACGCCCGAAATCGCAATTCCTAATAACGTTTTTTTCATAACTCCCTCCTGCATAATAGCTACGCTTATGATAGCTTACGGTAATTCAACCCCTTACAAAATAATTACAAGCCGGATTAATTTTGGATTTGTTGAGTAATTATTTACATATCAAATAGTTATATAAAATGCCTTTAGTTTTTATAAGAAACCCTGCAGCGTCCCCTAGTTTCTTCTACCT
>JAHIZQ010000149.1 GCA_018814505.1 Candidatus Omnitrophota bacterium | reverse complement strand
CACGTCAAGTTTTTTTATTTAATTTCTTCTTTTTCGCACAAATAGGGATACTTGTCAAAATTTATATGCAAAAAGATCTTTCAACTCGTTCGTCCGCCTTCGGCGGACTCACTCGCTCAAGATGACAGGGAGGAGATTGGTTTGCTTCGGAGAACTGCACTATTACTAAGCAGAAGATAAAAGAAACAGAGGTAGTTTTGCGTTCTACCGAAATGTAACATTCAATTCTGAGGAAAGGGCAGTTTTAATTCGGGAATGTACGCTTTCTATTTCTTGCTCGGTTAACGTGCGGGTATCTATTACATATTCCATACTGTAAGTAAGGCTTTTTTTGCCTAGCGGGATTTGTTTTCCTTCATATATGTCAACAAGTTCAATACTTTTTACTATTTTTCCCGCGGAAGACTTTATAATATTTAAAATGCTTTCCGCGGAAACTGAAACATCACACAGAATAGACATATCTCTATTTGATGATGGAAACTTCGGGATAGAACGATATTTGTTTTTTAGAACTGCTTTTTCGTTTATACCATCAAGTTTAACATGACATACAAAAACTTTTTGGTCAATGTTATACTCCTCAAGCACTTTTTTATCTATTTCGCCTAAAAATCCGATGCTTTTACTATCAAGAACAATTTCAGCTGAGTTTTCAAAATTCTTAACCTCAGCTAACTGAAATTCCGGGATAATGCGCAAAGTTTGAAACATACTTTCAAGAATTCCCTTTACTTGAAAAAAATTACTAGTACTCGCGCCTTCACACCAATTTTTTCGCCAAAACCCGGTTACCCCAATACAAAGAGCCGGTACTTCGTTATAACCTTTGTTTTTAGGTTTACGTGAATAAATTTTCCCGATTTCAAACAAAGAAAGGTCTTTATTCTTCCTATTTATGTTCCATGAAATTGTTTTTAGCATACCGTCTAAAAGATGCGGAGTTAATACTTTTTGTTCTTCGGATAATGGTTTCCGTAATGCCGCAGTTTCTATATTCTTTTCCACTAAAAATCTACCTGCCGCGCGTTCGCTGATCAGGCTATATGTCATGATTTCGTTTAAGCCTGACGTAGTGAGCGTTTCATAAATCTTTTCCAAAACTTTACGCACCTTTTCTTTCCGCGTCACAACTGGAACAAATTGCGCTATCACGGAAGGTATTCTGTCATACCCGTAAATGCGGGCAACTTCCTCAATCAAATCAACTTCCTTTTGTAAGTCTTCCCTGGAACTCGGAATTCGCATAGAAATATCTTTTTCTGTTTTGCTCAAAACTTTAAGCCCAAGTTTTTGGAAAAGCCGGATTGTTTCAGATTTTTTTATTGGCACTCCCAATAATTTTTCAGCTCTTTCTAAATTAAACTTTATTGTTGGCTTTTTGGAGGAGACATTCCCGGTTTTGTACAATTCACAGATACTTCCTCCAGTTTCTTCCTGCATCAAAAGAGCGGCTCTATCTGAAGCGGAAAGCACCATACCTTTATCCACACCTCTTTCAAACCGATAACTTGACTCACTTAGAAGTCCCAACACGCGCGCGGTTCTTCTTATCGAAATAGGCGAAAAATACGCGCTTTCTAAAAGAACGTTTTTTGTTTTTTCCGTAACTTCCGTGTCTTTTCCGCCCATAACTCCCGCAATAGCTATTGGTTTCTTCTCGTCAGCAATAACAAGCATCCCCGGTTCAAGTTCTCTCTGAATGCCATCTATTGTAACTATTTTTTCGCCCTTCCGAGCTTCCCTTATTATGACTTTCCCGCCTTGGATCTTATCTAAATCAAACGCATGTAAAGGCTGACCCGTTTCTATTAAACAAAAATTCGTGATATCAACGACATTGTTTACTTCACGCATACCTTGAGCGTTAATATATTTTTTAATCTTCCCGGATATTTGTTTTATTTTAACATTTGAAATTATTCTTGCTGAATAAAAAGGACATAGCTCTTTGTTTTCTATAATGCATTCCATTTTTGAATTATACTTACGAATTTTTTCTTTCGGGACTGTCATTTCTGGCAAACGCAGATTCGTATTAAACACTGCCGTCACTTCCCTGGCTAACCCTATAACGTTTAAACAATCAGGTCTGTTAGACGTAATTTCAAGCTCCATAACTTTGTCGCCGCTGACCGAATGAATTTCGCCCACTTCCGATCCTGACATTGTTAAACCTTTTGCAACGTCCTCGGGTCTCATACTTATATCAACATATTCTTTTAACCAATTATAACTAAGTTTCATGTTCAGCCTTTTTTATTTTGTTAAATTGGAATAGACATCAATTTCTCACCTCGAAAAAGGGAGATTAAGAGGGCTTTCTTTTAATTTAAAAATCCCCCAGCCCCCTTTTCCAAAAGGGGGGGTATCCAGCTATCCCTATTCGCTCAATGATCGCTTAAAATCTTTCTAAAGTACATTGCGTTCGAATACAAACTGTCCGCATTAATAAAAATTCTATATTTTGTTATACAAATTGTTTTAGAAAACGGATGTCGTTTTCATAAAAAAGACGAATGTCTTCTATTCCGTAAACAAGCATGGCGATTCGTTCCACTCCCATACCAAAAGCAAACCCTGAATATTTTTTTGCATCATATCCAACAGCCTGAAAAACCTTCGGGTTTACCATCCCTGCTCCTAATATTTCAAGCCAACCGTTTCCGGAACACACCCGGCACCCTTTGCCTTTACATATAATGCACGAAATGTCCACTTCCGCACTGGGTTCGGTAAACGGGAAAAAGTGCGGCCTCATTCGAGTTTTTGTTTCAGATCCAAACATACTTTTGCAGAAAGTTTCCAGAACACCTTTAAGATTTGGAAATTTTATGTTTTCGCCAACCATAAGACCTTCTACCTGATGAAACATAAACGAATGTGTCGCGTCTACAGCGTCAGGGCGGTAAACTCTGCCCGGCATAATAACCTGTAAAGGCGGAGATTGGTTTTGCATAACGTGTATCTGCACATTTGAAGTATGACTCCTAAGCAAATATTTGTCGTCAAGATAAAAAGTATCAAACGCGTCTCTTGAGGGATGATCTAAGGGGATATTTAAGGCTTCGAAATTATAGAATTCCGATTCTATTTCCGGGCCTTCGGCTATTCTAAACCCGAGAGAAATAAATATATCGTTTATCTGGGACATTATTTTAGTTATTGGATGAACCGTTCCGGGTTTTACTGGAATACCCGGCAGGGTTACATCAATTCGCGCGGTTTTTTGGAGCTCTCGTTTGTCGTCAATAACTTCTTTAACTTCAGTTAATTTATCAGAAAACAAGTTCTTTAAAATATTCGCTTGCCTCCCAACTTCCTTTTTTTCTTGAATGGAAAGACTTGAAATAGACCTCAGTACGGTTGTTAGTTCGCCTTTTCTGCCAAGATATTTTATTCTTATGTCTTCTAAGTGTTGTATATCATGACAAGTTTCAACTTCTTTTTTGAAACTTTGTTCTATTTCCGCAAGTTTTGCCATAGAATCCATGTTCAGCCTTTTATTTTTTTAGTTCCGCTATTTTTTTGTTTTCCCCAAAAACCACAAGAATATCGCCCTCTGATACAACATCATCTGCCTGGGGATTGACATTAACTTTTTCTGTTTCTTTTTCTTCGCCTCGTTCAACAGTTTTGCCTTTTTTCTTTATAGCAATAACGTTTAATCCATGTTCCGCGCGTATTTTTAAATCTCTGAGCGTTTTTCCTACAAAATTTTCCGGTGCGATAATTTCAATAATGCTGGAGTTTCCGGAAAGACCTATATGATCCAAAACTCTGTCCGAAACCGACATCAAAGTTTCCGCGAGGCGTTCTCCCGTATCTTTCTCAGGTAAAATAACTTTATCGGCTCCGATTTTTTCTAACACTTTTTTATGAGCAGAGCTTGTCGCTTTGCAAACTACCACAGGCACGCCTAAATCTTTCAAAAGAAGCGTAATTAAAATGCTTGACTCTACGTCTGTTCCAATTGCGCATATCGCGACATCAATTTTATTTAATCCTATCGACCGTGCCGCTTTTTCATCGGTGGAATCCAAACAAACAGCCTTGGTAACTACATCCATAACGTCGTGCACCAATTCTTCGTCCTTATCTATGGCAAGTACCTGCTGTCCTGCTTTGGCAAGAGTTATCGCGACACTCGACCCAAATCGTCCTAATCCAATAACCGCGAATTGTTTCATGTTACCCCCTTAATGAGCCTAAATGGTTTCAGAAGCGCAATGAAACTATTTAGTCGTATTAACTTAGACATCTTTTTAGATCCCGGCTCTTCGGTCGGGATGACAATTTTGTTTCGCCCGAGATGACAAATAAGCTTTTGTTCCTTCACGGCAAAATCATAATCCAAACCGCCTAATTACATCTGTTACTTATCCAACCATTACGTCTTCTTCAGGAAAAAAGTAACTGTCCTTTCTTTCCTTAAAAGCCACTGCCAAAGCCAAAGTTAATGGTCCCACCCTTCCGGCAAACATTGTAGCAATTATGCAGACTTTACTAAAGCTATTTAAAGTTCCCGTTATTCCCGTCGAGAGCCCAACCGTACCAAAAGCGGACACCACTTCAAATAACGCTTTGAGAAAGTTTCCCCCCGCGCGTCCCGTTTCTGAAAAAGTTATAAGAACCGTCACTACAAATATCCAGGAAATCGCGAGAAAAAAAATAACTAAGGCTTCTCTTATAATGCGCCGCGGGATAGATCTCTTGAAAAGCATTGTACGCCGTTTGTTCTTAAACATAGCATATACCGTTGCGCCAATTACCGCCAAAGTGCATGTTTTAATCCCGCCACCGGTGGACCCCGGAGAAGCACCGATAAACATAAGAAAGATCAAAGACACAAGTGACGGAACAGATAATCCCGACGTAGGCATTGTATTAAATCCGGCTGTACGCGCGGTTACGGATTGAAACAAAGCCGTTAAACTTCGTTCCGGCCAGGACATTACTTTCATTAGATTGTCTTTTTCAAAAAAGAGAATCAATAAAGTTCCGGCCAGGATTAAAATCGCTGTCACAGTTAACGCTATTTTTGATTGTAAACTTATTCTTTTTTCCGAACCTTTTTTATAAAAAAGCCCCAAAACATCTACAATAACAATAAAACCAATGCCTCCCAAAAATATCAAAAGCATCATAATTAAATTTGTGTACGGATCTGCCTGGAACTGAGTAAGACTGTCATTAAAAAGAGAAAAACCAGCGTTGCAAAAACCTGATACCGAATGAAAAAGAGCCCTTTCGGCTGTTTCAAAAAGATTCCAACCAGCTATATTTTTCCATCGCAGGAAAAGAAAAACCGAGCCTATTGCTTCCACGGTTATTGTAATCGTCAATATGTATGCTATTAGCTTTTTAAGTCCGAAAATGTTGCGTTTATCCAGGGTGGTTCTTATTATGTCTGTTTGGTAGAAACCTATTTTTCTACCGAGAAGTACCGCGAATAAAGTTGAAAAGGTCATTATTCCCAGCCCGCCAGCTTGAAAAAGCAGAAAAATAACCCATTTCCCGGCTCCCGAAAAACAACTCGCCGTGTCTTTTACGGTTAACCCCGTAACACATACAGCACTTGTGGCGGTAAAACAACTGTCAATTAAGGATAGTCTCTCTCCGCTTTGTACTGCCGCGGGAAAAGACAATACTACCGTGCCGATGATTATTACACACAGAAAACTAAAAATCAGTAACTGCGGGGGGGTCAATTTACCCATAAATAGTTTTACACTTTACTTTTTTTGACAAGTGTTTTGAAAGCTTTATTATCAGTCGCCGCAAGATCTGCCAAGACTTTTCGATTAAGTTCAATTTTTGATTTTTTCAGACCGCTAATAAACTTGCTGTAAGAAACACCTTCTTCTTTACATGCCGCCGTAATTCTGGTAATCCACAGAGAACGAAAATCACCTTTCTTCTTTTTCCTGCTGCTGTAATTATACACCAGTGCTTTTCTCGCGGCTTCTTTAGCGGTTTTTAATAATTTTGAAACTGCGCCTCGCGCGCCTTTCATGGCTTTAAGAGTCCGCTTTTTTCTTTTAAGCGAACTCGGAGCATGTTTTACTTTTGTCATTTTTTCTCCTTTTGATTCTTCTTAAACACACGATCTCCTGTTTTATTTGGTCAAATCTAAGTGTGCTTAATCATACGGCAGTAGACTTTTTATTTTTTTTGTAAAAGTTGTATCTACAAGTGCCGATTTACTTAAGTGTCTTTTCCTTTTTTTGCTTTTTTTTGTAAGAATGTGTCTCTTACCTGTTTTCCCTCGTTTTATTTTGCCACTTTTGGTAATGCTAAAACGTTTTTTAGCTCCTTTTTTTGTTTTTAATTTTGGCATAACGTTAGTCTCATCCCCCTTTGTAAAGCGATTTTCCTTAAAAGCACTTTAATTTAACTGTTTTCATCAAGCTTTTGGCACTAGTGTAACCATCATGGTTTTTCCCATGGTTTTAGGCTGTGATTCGGGCTCGCCTATAGCAGATAACTCCTGGGTTATCCGATTTAAAAGTTCCAATCCGAATTCTTTATGAGCGTTTTCACGCCCCCTAAACCTTAAAGAAATCCGAACCTTATCTTTATGAACCAAAAAATCCCTTATATGTTTAATTTTCACCTGATAGTCATGTTCTTCTATCTTTGGCTTAAAGCGCACTTCTTTTATGTGTGTCACATGCTGTTTCTTTTTAGCAAGTTTCTGTTTCTTTTTCTGTTCATATTTAAATTTGCTGTAATCCATTATCCGGCATACCGGTGGGCTTGAAGTTGCCGCAACCTCTACAAGGTCAAGTCCCTTCTCCTGTGCTATTCGAATCGCGTCTTCAATCTCTACAACTCCCAGCTGATTACCTTCATCATCAACAAGCCTAACCTTTGGAACTCGTATTCGGGTATTAACCCGCACTGTTTCTTGAAATCGCGAATTTCTAGCATTTTTATCCACATAATCCGGTTTGTTCGAAATAATTGCCTCCTTTGTTCTTCCTTTGATAGAGTTATTTTGTTCTTCTTGTCATTTCTGTCTGTCCGCCTCTGGTAAACAAGCTGGAATCTATTAAACTGCAAGAACGACGTCTCCCACTCCCCTTCGACTCCCCCCCTCAGCACAGACAATCGCTAGATGACAATAAGTTTATATTTTGCAGAACTATTATTTCTTTGACGCTATTTCTTCTTTCAGGAATTCAAGCAATTCTTTCTGACCCATGACCGTAATTTCCCCGGTTTTTCTATTCCTGAGTGCCACGGTATCCGCCGATTTTTCTTTTTTTCCCACAACAACTGTATAGGGAATTTTGGAAAGCTCAGCAGTCCTTATTTTTTTTTGCATTTTCTCGTCTCGTGTATCTATTTCAACACGAAACCCTTGTTCTTGCAACAATTTTTCGATTTTTCCGCCATAGTCAACATGATCTTCTGATATAGGCACAATTTTTACTTGTATAGGCGCAAGCCACAATGGAAAATCTCCGCCGTAATGTTCTACCAAAGCGCCAATAAACCGTTCCAAGCTTCCTAAAATAACTCTGTGAAGCACTATAGGACGGTTTTCTTTGCCGTCCTGATCCGTATATTTCAAATCAAATCGTTCAGGCAAAGCAAAATCACACT
>JAHIZQ010000148.1 GCA_018814505.1 Candidatus Omnitrophota bacterium | reverse complement strand
CATCCTTAATTAGCTTTCCCTTTTTGTTTTTTAACCAGGGGGCTAGCCCCCTGCTACTTATCTTCCTTCTTTTTCCAACAAGAACCTTTAATCTTTTCAAAGAACTTTTACCTACACACAATATCTTAACCATCAATAGGGGGTAAGGATCTATTTTATCATTTCTAAAAAAAATAAATATTTTAGATTGGGAAACAAGTTATGCCCTGAAGAAGAAAAACAACGCTTGTGTCAATTTTACCCACAGTTAAAAATCGGGAAACAACTCTGAAATTATATCCAAAACTTTCCTGATTACTTGACTAACATATATCCAGAAATCACTAAAAGACATGCGCCAAAAATTTTGCGTAGAATAACTTCAGGAAGCCCTACCGCAAACTTTGCCCCGAAATACCCCCCCACGACAAATCCCAGGCAAAGTAACCCCGCAACAGGAAGATTCACATGTCCCCCTTTATAGTAAGCCCACGCCGCTAAAAGACCTATCGGCGGAACCAGCATGGCTAAAGTCGTTCCTTGAGCCGCATGCTGGGAAAACTTAAAAACGTATATAAGGCATGGCACAATAACTATACCGCCGCCAATCCCGATTAATCCGCTTACTATGCCGGCAATCAATCCAACAACTAAATAGATCAATATATTCAACTTTGTCTCCTTTTTTTATTCGTATTATACCAATTACGTTAATTAATTGTACATTCTAGATCCCGGATACCCTGTACCAGTCTCGGTACAGGGTTCCGCGCCTGACAATTTGGGATATTATTTTTGGAATTGGTATTACTGCCTGTCTCAAAAGGGTCTTAGCTCTTCTTTCTTACATACTTTAATCGATAGACTGTTCGAACTCTTTTAAAGATTTTTTAAGCTGTCCTTCTATGTCCATAGACAAAAATTCGGTTACAATTTGCGTTTCAACAAACGCGTTCATAAAAGCGTCGTTTTTGCAAATAAGATTGAGCCGTTTAACTTGGTTTTGACTGGTAATTCTAATTTGATCAACAAAACTGGAAATCATATCATCGATTTCAATTTTGTTTCCTTGGTAAATCCAATACATATTTAAATACATACGATTAGTAGCTTCTTTTCCGCCTTCAACGGGCACAATCCCGAAATAATATTTCCAATACTGCCTGCCAATTTGACAATACTGCATAAGGCTTAGAAGCGAAACATATGTAAGCGCTTTATAAATCGTAGTTTCCGTAACATGCACTAAATCTTTTTCGTCTCCCTTATACACCGCTATTACTTTATCAAATGACACGTACTTATCAACAATATCCAAAAACGGCACGATAGGACGTATAGCATCACAAAACTCGTCTTTTCCTTTAAGCGGACAAAACTGGCATCTCTGAAAATCAACCGCGTTTTTTAGTTCAGGTGTGATTTTGTTCGGATCTTTCCAAAACTCCTTTGCTTTTACCGCAATATTCTTTTTGGTAAGTTCCAACACACTAAAATCAGGCAAAACCAAATAAAGACCTTTTTGTTTATAGTCAGACGGCTTCAAGTTTATTGAATTCATTTCTTTCATAATTTATGCCTAATTGAACCTCTTTATTATACAAAAGCTTTTTAAACCGGGAGAGTAAAACAAAACACAGATCCTTTACCCCAATTTGACTCTGCCCAAATTTTACCTTTGTGCGCGTCTATTATTTCCTTTGATATAGCAAGCCCCAAGCCCGTACCGCCTGTTCTTTTGCTTTCAAGTTCTTCCAGCTGTTCAAAGCGTTGAAACAATCTATGCATTTCTTCTTCTTTTATGCCTTGGCCAGTATCTTTAACTGAAACCTTTATATTTTTCCCATTCGTTTCCAGTGAAGTACTAACGGTAATCCCGCCTTTTTCTGTAAATTTTACGGCATTGTTCATAAGATTAGTAATAACCTGTATGATTTTGTCTTTATCGAATATTACATTCGGGAGCTTTTCATCCGATTCTATTCGAAGCTTTAAATTTTTGTCTTTCATAAAAGGAGTCATAGATTTCGCGGTTTCTTCAATAGTCTCATTTATGTTTGCTTTTACAAAATTAAACTGCATCTTGCCGGAATCTAATTTCTGAAAATCCAAAACATTATTTATGAGCCTCGCGAGCCTATCAATATTTCTTGTCGCGATAAGTAAAAATTTTCTTTGTTGTTCGGAAATTTTACCGGTTACTTCATCAAAAAGCACGGAAACGCTTTCCTTTATAATAGTCAAAGGCGTTCTGAGTTCATGCGATACTACTGAAATGAAATTTGATTTTGTTTCTACTGCCTGCTCCAGTTCTAACTGCATTTTTTTTCGCCCCGTAATATCACGCATAATGTGCACAATGCCCGAAAAAACTCCATTTTCATCAAATATCGGCGAGGTTGATATATAAAAATATTTGTTCGTTCGAGGATCAAATCCTTCAATTTCATAAGGCTTTTGGGTTTTTAGTGTGCGCCGGCAGGGATCATCTTTCATGGGACCATTCGCGTCCTGCACTATTTGGAAACATTTTTTCCCGATAACGTCTTTTTCTTCCATATTTACAATTTCTAAGAATTTTCTGTTTACTTTAACGTATTCACAATTCTTGTTTTGAATACTAACCGCGTCTGAAATAGAATTAAAGGTCTCTTCCCATTCTTTTGCCGCTTGACTTATCTTTTGTTCCGCTTGTTTCCTATTATCAATTTCTTTGTTTAAATTCGCAATCGAAGTTGTGTTAAGCTTTAAATCCGATATCATGGTATTAAATATTTCCGCGAGTTCCTGCAATTCATCTTTTGTTTTTATATGGATCTCGCAATCCAGGTTCCCTAAAGAAACCTCTCTTGCCGCGTTCTGCAGTTCTCTTATAGGCTTTGAAAAAAATCCGCCAAGAAAAATTCCTGCCGGCACCAAAAGTACTAGCATAATAAACGCTGTTATTAATCCGCCAACAACCAGTTTTCTTAATGGAATGAATACCTCCTCGGCATCCTGTCCAATAAACACATTCCAGTCTATACCTGCCTCCAGAAGTACAGGGTGTTTAACCTCCGCGAACGTTATAAACATTGCTTTGCCATGCAAATGTGATTCTTTTTGCACAACCCATTTTTCTTTCGAGTCTAAAAGGTTTCCAAAAGTTTCCATCCTCAAAATCTTCTCACTAAAAGGTTCAATGCCTTTATGAAACATAATATTTCCATTTTCGTCAAACATAAACGCGTGACCGGTTTTGCCGATATGAAATTGTGCTACTGGGTTAAAAAAAACTTTTACATCAATTAAAATTTTACATATGCCTAAAACTTTACCATTTTCATCTTCTATTGGCATCGCAAAAGGTATCGCCCATAACCCTGAAGATTCATTATATTCAATTTCGCCAACAAAAACTTTCCCTTCACCGTTATCAAACGCCTCCTGCCACCAAACTTCATCTGCCTGGTAAAAATCCGAAGTTTTTCCCGACGAAGCAACTATTCCGCCGTACTTGT
>JAHIZQ010000147.1 GCA_018814505.1 Candidatus Omnitrophota bacterium | reverse complement strand
TGCAATTTGTATTTGGTAATGTCTGCAACTCGGAGTTGGTGAGTAAAGTTATTGAACAGTGCGACACAGTAGTGCATATGGCTGCCGAGTCCCATGTCTCGCGCTCTATATTCGACAACCTTCTATTCTACGAGACAGACGTGTTAGGTACTCATTCGGTAACCAACGCCATCGTAGAACACGGGAAGCACATAGAGCGATTTATTCACTTTTCGACATCAGAGGTATACGGCACCGCAATAACACCTGTGATGACCGAGGAGCACCCCCTGTTGCCCTCTAGTCCTTACGCTAGTGCCAAGGCAGGAGCTGATAGGTTGGTCTACTCTTACTGGTGTACCTATGGCATCCCAGCGGTCATCCTGCGCCCTTTTAATCAGTACGGTAGTTTTCAACACTTGGAGAAAATGCTACCGAGATTTATCACGTCCTGTGTTCTGAATGAGTCAATAACTGTCCATGGAGACGGCAAGCAAACCAGAAGCTTTTGTTATGTATCGGATTTAGTTAAAGGAATTTTGAAACTTATGAAATCTGATTGTCATGAACCGGTTAATTTGGGGAACCCTGTGGAGAAGACTATACTGGCATTGGCTGAAAAGATTAAGCAGATAACCGGATCAGACAGTGAAGTTATTTTAAAAAAACTTCCGCTTGATGATCCTAAACTAAGGCGTCCTGATGTTTCAAAAGCAAAAGAAAAATTAGGGTGGATTCCTGAAGTTAGTCTGGATGATGGCTTAAAAAGAACCGTGGAATGGTTCGAAAATAAACTATAACTACAATATTTAACAACGAGGTAAGAAAAATGGATATACCACTATTAGATTTAAAAGCACAGTATAAATCGATAAAAAACAAAATTGACGACGCGTTAATGCGCGTTGTTGAAAGCCAATATTTTGTGTTGTCACAGGAAGTAGAATCTTTGGAAAAGGAAGTTGCGGATTATTGCGGCGCTTTGTATGGCGCTGGAGTTGCTTCAGGTACGGATGCGTTAATACTTGCTATGAGGGCTTTGGGGATTGGTGAAGGCGATTTTGTTATTACTTCGCCGTTTACTTTTTTTGCGACAAGCGAATCAATTTCTCTTTTAGGCGCGCGGCCGTTATTCGCGGATATAGACGCGGAAACTTACAATATAGATCCGAACAAAATAATTAAGCTTTTGCAATCAGCTGATATTAATGTACGCTCTAGAATTAAAGCAATAGTTCCGGTACATCTTTATGGGCAATGCGCGGATATGGATGCCATTACGGAGATAGCAGAGCAGTTTCATCTTAAGATAGTTGAAGACTGCGCGCAGGCTATGGGAGCTATGTATAAGGGGAAAAAGGCTGGCAGTTTTGGCTCTGCGGGAGCTTTTAGCTTTTTCCCAAGCAAAAATTTGGGCGCTTTTGGGGATGGAGGCATTATTCTTTCTCAGGATGAAGCCTTTATTAGAAAGGTCAAGGAACTTCGCGTTCACGGCAGTAGAGAGATGTATATTCATGAAGAAATCGGATACAATTCGCGGCTGGATAGTTTACAGGCCGCGATACTTAGAGTAAAACTGCTTGAACTGGATTCTTGGTTGGAACGAAAACGCGTGATTGCGGATAAATATGACAAAGCTTTCACGCCGTTAGGGATTTTACCGCCCAAGGTGGATGAAAACAATGTACATACTTACCATCAATATACTATAAGGCTTGAAGATAGGGATGAACTTATGCAGTATCTTAACAGGAAAGGAATATCCGCTCGAGTTTATTATCCGGTTCCCTTGCATTTACAGCCGTGTTACAAGAATCTCGGGTATTCAATAGGAAGTTTTCCTATTTCTGAAACCGCGGCTGAACATGTCCTTTCTTTGCCCGTTTATCCCGAACTTTCAGAAGACAAAATCGATTATATAATTCAAACAGTAAAAAGTTTCTTTGGATCCTGACTGAATCTGCATTATGCTTAATAATCCGAAAAAAATCGTAATTATGCGGACTGACCGTATAGGTGAAGTACTGCTTTCAACAGTCGTCGTTGATAGTATTAAAACGCTGTATCCGTCTGTGGAGATTTCCTTTGTTACGTCAGAATATTCCAGGCAAATTCTGGAAAATCGTTGTGACATTTCAGAAATTTTAACAGTAGATACCTTTAGTAAAGATAAATGGTTTTTAAACGCCTTGAAATTGGCGTGCACTTTGCGAAAACGGCATTTTTCTGGCGCTATTATTTTGAACGCGCATAAATTGCTTCATCTCGCGGTTTTTTTGGCGGGAATACCTGTTAGAGTAGGATATAAACGTAAATGGGGTTGGCTTTTGAATCAAGCCATTGAAGACAAGCGTAATGAAGGAACAAAACACGAAATAGAATACGCGATGGATTTTATGCGTCTGGTAGGTTTTAGCGGTGCTGTTCCGGTACCAAGCCTAATTTCAGATAAAACTTCCGAAGAATTTGTCGAAGGATTACTTGCTGAAAAAAAAGTTCAGGATAAAGATACTTTAATTGTCTTACATCCTGCGAGTAGTAACCCTGCCAAAATGTGGAGCAAAGAATCTTACGCGCGGTTAATCAAATATTTAAAAGTAAGACTTAACTGTGTTGTCGCGCTTATAGGTAGCCGTGAAGAAAAAAATTTAGTTAATGATATTGTGACAAAATGCGAAGAAGAAGTAATAGACTTTTCAGGGGAACTAAATTTAAAACAACTTATATCTTTACTGAAAAGAGCAAAACTTTTTATTGGAAATGATTCCGGGCCTATGCATATGGCCGCGGCATTGGATGTGCCTGTTGTAGCGATATTTGGCCGAAAAATTCCGGGCGTGAGCCCTGGGCGTTGGCGGCCTTGGGGGGATAAGCATATAGTGTTTCATAAAGATGCGGGATGTGTAACGTGTTATGATCGTGAGTGCCCCCATGGTTATAAATGTTTGAAAGCGGTTACGGTTGATGAAGTGTTTGAGGCAGTAATTCGGTTAGTTGGGCAGGGATGAAATAATCGAAGGTTTTGCTGTATCTTGATTTTAGTGTACGCGCCTTCTTGCATGCCTTCCCAAAAGAAGAGATAGAACTTCTTTAATTTTTGGGGAAGCATGCAAGAAGACGCTAATCGCGCAACCTGGGACTGGTTAACAAAACAAAAGTGTGACGCATTGAATTATGTGTAACAGGATTTTAGTATGAAAAAAATTTTAATAGCAAACATATTTGGTATTGGCGATGTTTTGAATACAACACCGCTTATAGGTAATCTAAAAAAAATATACGGCGCGAAGATTTCCATAGATTACTTGTGTAACGCGCGAGCAAAACCGGTTGTTGAAAATGTTCCGGGGATAGACAAAATTTTTATTTATGAAAAAGACGATTTTGTCAATTTGTGGAAAAAATCTAAGCGGGAATGTTTGCGAAAAATATTTAAACTGTTTTGGGGTTTAAAAGAAGAGCGTTATGATACCGTTCTTGATTTTACTTTGTCGCGAGAATTTGGATTTCTTTTTATGCTTAGCGGTATTTCGCGGCGTGCAGGATTAAGTTATAAAAAAAGAGGTATTTTTCTTACGCATAAAGTGCCATTTGAGGCATTTAAGGATAAACATGTTATTGAATATTATTTTGACGTTTTAAGATGCCTGGATATTCGGGTTATAGAAAATAATATGTGCCTTTCTCCGGACGAAAAGAGCCT
>JAHIZQ010000146.1 GCA_018814505.1 Candidatus Omnitrophota bacterium | reverse complement strand
TGATGTTGCGGTTGTTACATCATATACGCTCGTATATTGTTCTTTTCTTTTGTATTTTGCAGGAAATATTTTTAAAGGAAAACGGCTTTGAATATTAGAAATATTGCAGTAACGCTCATATGGTTTTTGTCGGTTGTTTTATGCGTTTCTGTTATAATGTCTTCCGGTTCTGTCCAGGCGATATCTTATCCGTATGATTCTACTCCATTTTTTATCCAAGTATTAGGAGAAGGAAAATCGGTTGTTTCTACATGGTCTTTTCTACAGGCGGATCTCTATTATCATGGGGGTATAAGGCATTTGTCCGAGGACGGAGATCTTCATGATACGCATGACAAAAAGCCTGCTATAAGCGCATGGAACGTTTTATCCCGGCTTAAAGATGATCTAAGTCTCACAGAGCATATACATCTGAAAGGTGATCAAATAAAGGAACTATTGCCATGGTTATATTATTCCGCTGAAATTGACCCGCATAATGTTCAGGCAATAACAACAACCGCGTATTATGTCGCAGATATGTTTGCCAAACCCGAAGAAGCAATAAATTATTTAAGGAAAGGGCTTAAAAATAATATCAATTCCTGGGAGATTTACGCGGAAATGGGAAAGGTTTATTTTAGATTTATGGATAATCCCGCGAAGGCGGTTAATTTTCTGGTTCGTGCGGAACAATTAATGTTAAAAAGTAAACATGACAAATACGAAGAACGATCTATTCTTACCTTTCTTGCCGCAAGCTACGTAAAGTTAGGTCAAAATGAAAACGCAATTAACACTTATTTGCGTTTGGCAGAACTTTTCCCAAAAGACGAAGCCTTTAAAAAAAAATTGGATATGTTAAAAATGAGTAAATAACGCGCATTAGTATTTATTAATTTATAACTAATTTATAGCGGTCTTGACCAAACGTGTGTCGTATGTTATTATGTGAACATGTATTCATATGATAACAATGGGGGCTTACGATGCGGATAAAGCTATTGGCTGACATAAAAAAAGGAATGAAAAGAAGGATAGTTATTGAGAAGTTATCCAGGACGTTTAGTGTCTTGGGAGACGCCACAAGAATCAGGATTATTTTCGTATTATTAAGAGAAGAACTTTGTGTCGCGGAACTCTCTTCTCTTTTACAAATAAGCCATTCCGCGATATCACACCAATTAAGAGCATTAAAAGACCTTGATTTGGTAAAAAGTCGGAAAGAGGGAAAGAAGGTTTATTATTCTCTTAGTGATAGGCATATTGAAAATCTTTTCAATGAAGGGTTAAAACACGTTTTGGAAAAAATATGAGGTTTACAATTAAAATAATTTTAGTTAAAGTATACAGAAGAAATGGAGAATCTAATGGGTTCATTGAATTTAACACAACTTAAGGCTAAACAACACGCTAAAGTTTTAGAACTAGATGGAGGGTATGCCTTTGTTCAGAGGCTTGAGGCATTAGGCGTACGACCAGGAATTCAAATAACAAAAATCAGTTCACATTTCTGGAAAGGCCCGGTTACGGTATTGGTTGGAAAAACAAAAATTGCTATTGGATATGGAATGGCAAAAAAAATAAAAGTTATGGTAAAATAATATGCTTTCACGGGAATCAAAAATTCTTCTTATAGGCAATCCTAATGTAGGAAAGAGCGCGATATTTTCGCGTTTGACCGGTGCTAAGGTTACTATTTCAAATTATCCTGGAACAACCGTTGGGTTAAGTCAGGGATACATGAAGTTTCGCCCAGATGAAATGGGTATTGTTATTGATGTTCCAGGTATCTATAGTTTGGTGCCCCTGTCAAAGGCGGACGAAGTTGCCGTGGATATGTTAAAAGAGGGTGACGTGATAATTAATGTTGTTGACGCGACAAATCTTGAAAGAAATCTTTTTCTAACATTAGAGCTCAAAGAAAAAAAACCGCTTAGCATAGTTGCCCTCAATATGTGGGATGAAACTCGGCATAAAGGCATAGAAATAGATGTTGAAAAACTCGAAAGAGAACTGGGGCTGACGGTTGTGCCTGTGTGTGGTATAACCGGATTTGGAATTAAGGAGCTGAGAGAAAAACTTGTAAATTTGAAAAAAACCTCAAAAAAGGTTTTGACAAAAGATCAGAAATGGGAAGAAATAGGGCGCATATTGGAACTTTCCCAGACTTTGCATCACCACCATCATACTCTTCTTGAAAGATTTGAAGATATAAGCACTCGCCCCGGAACAGGGCTTCCGATAGCAGTACTTGTTGTATACTGTTCCTTTATGCTTATTCGTCTTATAGCAGAGACGCTTATTGAAAATGTTTTTGAGCCGGCATTTACAAATATCTGGATGCCTTTTTTAGAAAGAATCAGCAGTTTGATGGGAAGTGAAGGTTTTTTTCATGATGTCATTATCGGAAGATTAATCAATGGAAACATCGATTACGGGCAGTCTTTCGGGCTTTTAAGTACGGGTTTGTATGTTCCGCTTGCGGCAGTATTACCTTATATCTTGAGTTTTTATTTAATATTAGGCATACTTGAAGATTGGGGATATTTACCTCGGCTAGCAACACAGGTTGATAATTTTATGCATCGCATAGGGTTACATGGGTATGCTATAGTACCTATGATATTAGGCTTGGGTTGTAATGTTCCCGGAGCTATGGCATTGAGGCTATTGGAAAATAGACGTGAAAAATTTATAGCGGCAACACTTATGGCGGTCGCAGTGCCGTGTATGGCTCAGATAGCGATGATAGTCGGATTAGTGGGCGAGCGCGGCGGACGTTATGTTGCATTAATTTTTGGAATACTTTTTTTAATTGTTGTAGTTAAAGGTGTTTTAATGAATACAATAATGCCGGGGAAAAGCCCTGAAATTTTATGGGAGATTCCACCGTATAGGATGCCGCATCCCAAAGCCGTAATAAAGAAGCTTTGGATGAGAGTCACGGAATTTTTAAAAGAGGCTGTTCCGTATGTGCTTTTGGGTGTTTTTATTGTGAACATGCTTTATGTGTTAAACGCTTTTGATTTTTTAGCGCGTATATTCGCTCCGGTATTGACTGGCATGTGGGGATTGCCGAAAGAAACAATATCCGCTCTTATGATGGGGTTTTTACGAAAAGATGTTGCCGTTGGAATGCTTGCGCCACTTTCCTTGACAACAAAACAACTTGTGATAGCATGTACAATTTTAGCAATTTATTTTCCATGTATGGCAACGTTTGTAGTTATGCTGAGAGAATTAGGAATTAAAGACATGTTAAAATCCGCGCTTTTAATGATATTGACCGCGGTAAGTGTTGGGGCACTACTCAATATTTTTCTCTGATTATTCGCAACATCAATAATGGAGAGCTAATTTGAAAGAAAAATATATAGAAAAACTTAATGGGTTGTGGCATAAAAAAATGTCACGCAGGGAGTTTATAAAAAAAACCGTAAGTGCCGGCATAACTGCCGGAGCTTCTATATATCTCTTGGATGTCGCCACAAGATATAATGCATACGCGGCGATTGGTGAAAAAAGAGGAATGCATGAGGCTCTTTTTTATGAAAAGATGGGGGATGGGAGTGTCCGCTGTTTATTATGCCCGAATGAATGTATGCTTTCGAATGGCGCCAGAGGGTTTTGCCGTGTACGAGAACCTGTAAACGGGAAATTATACACATTAGTATATGGACTTATTTGTTCCGCGCATATTGATCCCATTGAAAAAAAACCGTTGTTTCATGTTTTGCCCGGTAGTAAATCATTTTCCATTGCTACCGCCGGATGCAATTCTCGATGTAAATTTTGTCAAAACTGGACAATTTCACAACGCTCTCCGGAAGAAACAGTTAACCAGGTGCTGACAAATAATAATCTGACGGTAACGGCTAAAC
>JAHIZQ010000145.1 GCA_018814505.1 Candidatus Omnitrophota bacterium | reverse complement strand
GATATTATCAGGTTTTCATCTGATAATGAGCGTTTAACTTTGAAACTTAAAAATTTACGGCATGAAGTTTTTGAAGCCATAAAGGATTTACGAAAAGAACATTTAGAAGAATTAGTTTCTTCAAGGGATTTAAATGATGTGGGGTATAAATCCACGGAATCTGAAAAAAAACGTGATAATTTGGTTGATCTATTTTTAGCAAATACTCAAAGAGGAAAAGAATCTTTAAGGGTTTTAGAAGAAGTTCTCAAGTTGTTTGATCAGGCTTTGTCCCAAAAATTTAAGAAGTTTCGATTTAAACTTTATGAAATTGAAAAAACAGCAGTTAAAGAGCTGGAAAATATATGCAATTCTTGATGAAAGTTTTTTTTTAGACAGGCGGGAACTTTTAAAGAAGTTTCATTCTTTGATTGAAAGTCCAATCGATGTTTTACAGTTTCGTTCTAAAAATTTGACCAATTTTTCAATTTATCGCCTTGCTGAAAAAATGGCCTGTTTTTCGCGAAAGAAAAAAATTCCTTTTATAATAAACGATAGGCCTGAAATAGCACTTTCAGTCGGTGCGGCTGGCGTTCATCTCGGGAAAAGTGATGTTTCGATAAGAATTGCTCGGAAAATACTTGGCGCGGGAGCTATAATAGGAAAGACTATAAGGGGCTATAGGGATTTGATTCCTTTTGAAAATGAATTGGATTATGCGGCTGTGGGGCCGGTTTTTTGTACACCGTTAAAACCCGGGTTAAAGCCGATTCCATGTGGGCGGCTTCGATTCTTGGTCAAAAATACGAGGATTCCCTTAGTTGCCATAGGTGGTATAAACCTAAGTAATGTGCGGAAAATTGTCGAGAATGGAATCGGGGCAGTTGCTTTTGTGCGTTATGGGGTTACTCAGAAAAATACATGTGAAAGAATAAAAAATTTAAAAAAATGCATATTATCGGCGACAGAAAATAAAGGTGTGTTATGATTAAGATCAAAGAAGTTCTTTTGAATAAAATTGTTCAAAATGAAGACAGGGACAAAGGGTTTATTAAGAATGGCGTTAAACATGGATGGATAGTTATTCCCAAAAATAAGAAACGTGATTTTGTGAAGCCCTGTGCTATTGGTAAGGGAATGAAGACAAAAGTTAATGCGAATTTAGGGTTATCTCCCGGATATTCAAGTATTAGTATGGAACTAAAAAAAATGGATGTTGCGGTGTCTGCGGGAGCTGATACATTGATGGATTTGTCTACAGGACCGCTTTTAAATAAAGTTCGTAAAAGAATACTATCTTCCTGTCCGGTGCCTCTTGGTACGGTTCCGGTGTATGAACTTGCCTGTCAGAAAAAAAAGAAGTTTATTTCTATGGAAGAGGATGATTTTGTTGATATTGTCCAGAAACAGGCGGAAGAGGGGGTCGATTTTTTTACTATTCATTCCGGGCTGACTTTAGACGCGGCGTATATTGCTTCGAAGAATCCGCGTATATTAAACATAGTAAGCCGAGGTGGTGCGCTTTTGGCTTCGTGGATGTTGACTAACCGTAGGGAGAATCCATTTTTTTCTCAATTTGACAGAATATTGGATATTGTAAAAAAGCATGATATTGTTTTAAGCCTTGGTGACAGTTTAAGACCCGGTGCTATTTCTGACGCCACAGATCGTTTGCAATTGCAGGAACTGTTGGTTTTAGGTGATCTTCAAGAGCGTGCTTTAAAAAAAGGCGTTCAGGTTATGATAGAAGGTCCGGGGCATGTGCCATTAGACCAGATTGAAGCGAATGTAAAACTTCAGAAATCTATTTGTCACGATGCGCCATTTTATGTTTTGGGTCCGTTAGTGACAGATTCCGCTCCGGGATACGATCATATTGTAGGCGCTATTGGTGGGGCTATTGCCGCTTGGCATGGAGCCGACTATTTGTGCTATGTTACACCTGCCGAACACCTGAGACTTCCGGAGCTTGATGATGTTAGGCAAGGTGTGATAGCGTCAAAAATTGCCGCTCACTCTGCAGACATAGTTAAAAAAATACCTTCGGCGATAAATAGGGATAATTTGATCTCAAAAGCGCGCGCGAAGCGTGACTGGAAAGAACAATTTAGACTAGCACTTGATCCGGATCTGCCTACAAAAATAAGAAACCAGTCAAATCCTAAAATGTCAGATGTTTGTACCATGTGTTCAGAGTTTTGTTCAATCAAAATAGCTGAAGAGAGTTTTAACCATATGAATCGCAAATCGTAGATGGTGGATTATAGTTGTAGATGGGAGAAAATGATGAAATTAACTGTTATTGGATCAGTAGCGTTTGATAGCGTTGAAACGCCGTTTGGTAAAAAAGATGATGTTCTTGGAGGGTCTGCAACGTATGCTTCGGTTAGCGCTTCGTTTTTTACGCCGGTAAACCTTATCAGTGTTGTAGGTATGGATTTCCCCAAAAAGTATTTTACTATGTTCCAAAAACGAAACATTG
>JAHIZQ010000144.1 GCA_018814505.1 Candidatus Omnitrophota bacterium | reverse complement strand
ATATCCGTAATCATCAAATGAGGCATGATCGGAACTCCCCGAATTTCCGGCAAAATAAGGACTTAATGATGTTACCCGCAGGGCAGCATCGGCAAAAACCTGATACGTGGCCGTAATTGCGCCGGTAAATATGGCCACATCATCATATTCATCTTCGGTATAGGCGACCATATCGAAATTGGCCATTAAATCAATATCCTTACCCTGGTATGTAAATTTTTCTGTGCCAAGTAAAGTTTTTGCCGCGCGGCGAACGATGTCTTCAGTAAGCTTCATCATGCCTTCGCAATCAGAATAAGCCTCATACACTTCCATCATTGTAAATTCCGGGTTATGCCTTGCAGAAATACCTTCATTTCGAAAAGATCGGTTAATTTCAAAAATTTTTTCAAACCCACCCACTAAAAGTTTTTTTAAATATATTTCCGGCGCGATACGAAGATATAAATCCATGTCCAAGGCCTGATGATGTGTTTTAAAAGGTTTTCCCGCGGCCCCTCCCGGAATAGGATGCATCATGGGCGTTTCCACTTCTAAAAAACCGCGTACGTCAAGCGTTTCTCTAATGTTCCGTATAAGACTTAATCTTGTTTTAAACTTCTCTCGGGCAGTATCGTTTACTATTAAGTCAACGTACCTCTGCCGATACCTTGTTTCTACATCTTTAAGACCATGCCATTTTTCAGGAAGAGGCACTAATGACTTCGCCAAAACAACATATTCTTTTACAAGAACAGTATCTTCCCCTGTTCTTGTCCTAAAAAGCTCGCCTTCGAGAGCTACAATATCACCTATATCCAAACTTTTTAGCATATCAAAAGGAATCTCCCCGACAACATCCTGCCGAAAATAAACCTGCATGCGGCCGTCAAAATCTTTTACATCCATAAAAACACTTTTCCCATGTACCCGGCTGGCCATTATTCTGCCGGCAATCTTAGCTTTCATGCCTTCGCTATAATCGCGTTTAACGGCAAGAATACTTTGAATCCCGGAAATGCTTCTACCAAAAGGATCGACCCCCAGATTTTGTATTTTTTCGAGATTTTTGTACCGTTGTTCAACTAACCCATTTTTTTCTTCCATAAAGATACCCTTTTGAATTCCAAATTGTTTAATATTATTTATACGGTATTACTCCCTAAATGCATAGGGCATTCAGCCTCACCCAATTATATACACTATGATTTATTCTGTCAATGTAATTGCTCAAAGCGAATTGACTCATGTACTTTGGTGTACTTTGGGGTCAGCCCTTGAAAAGTGTACTTTGGGGTCAGCCCTTGAAATGTGAAACTTAAGGTAAATAAATTAGCAAGTTTCACATTTCAAGGGCTGACCCCAATTTCTTTATCGGCCAACTAACTTCATAAACTCTTCTTCCGACAGGACTTTTATATCTTTTTCTTTCGCCTTCTTCAACTTGGAGCCAGCTTTTTTCCCGGCAACAACAAAATCAACATCCTTACCTACACTCGAAACAACTTCCCCGCCTTTCGATTCTACTAAATCTTTTGCTTCCTGCCGGGTCAACTTTTCAAGGGTTCCTGTAAAAACGAATTTTTTTTCAAGCAACCTACCTTTTGAAACTAATTTGCTTTCCACGACAACAACTCCGGCATTTTTCAAACGTTTTATTTCCTTTATGTTTTCCGAGACATTAAAAAAATCTATTATGCTATCTGTTATTTCAGGGCCTATTTCTTTTACCGCAACTATTCTATCTCTATCTGCTGAAATAATATTTTCTAAATTCCCAAACCTTTTGGCTAAAAGAAATGCGATATGTTTCCCTACATTCCTAATCCCCAGACCGAAAATGAATCTATCTAACGCAATGTTTTTAGATTTTTCGATTGCCTCTAAAAGATTATTTGTTCTTTTCTCTTTCCAGCCCTCAAGCTTTAATAAATCACTACTGTTTAACGAATATATATCTGAGATATTGCGGATAAGCCCTTTGGAATATAATAGCTCCACTGTTTTTACGGAAAATCCGTCAATATTTGCCGCTCCTTTAGAAGTGTAATGTATGATCGTTTCTTTTAGTTGAGCTGGGCACGCGAGCCCGGCCGGACACCGACAAAAAACATTTTCCCATTCTACCTTAGCGCCGCAACTGGGACACTTTGACGGCATATGAAATTCTTTTTCCTTCCCCGTCCTTTTCTCTTTTACTACTTCCGCGATATAGGGAATAACGTCTCCGGCTCTGTGAAGCTTCACGTAATCACCGATCTTTACACCTAATTTTTTTATTTGATCCATATTGTGAAGTGTTGCTCTTGAAACTGTCACGCCTCCCACTTCAACCGCCTGGAGTAAAGCCAAAGGAGTAATAACTCCTGTACGCCCAACTTGAACAATAATATCCTCCAAACGTGTAATTTCTTTTCGCGGTTTAAATTTATAAGCAACTGCCCATTTAGGATTTGTGGTTCTTGTTCCCAATTTTTCCTGAAATTTAATTTTATTAACTTTTACAACAATACCATCAATTTCATAGTTAAGATCGTCTCGCACTGCTTCCATATTGTGATGATATTCTTTTACCTCTTCGATATTTCGGCAATGTTTCATATTCGGTGAAACATCAAACCCCATTTGTTTTAATAACTTCATCGCCTCAAATTGTGTTGTCGGCGCGTTTCCAGAAAATGCTAGTATCTGATAACAATAAACATGAAGTTTTCTCCGTGCGGTTACGCGAGCATCCAACTGCCGCATTGATCCTGCCGCTACATTACGCGGATTGGCAAAAACATCCCCGTTTTGTTCTATCCGTCTTTTATTTAATTCCTGAAAATCTTTTATGTGCATCATAACTTCGCCACGAACAGCAAGGTGTTTAGGTGCGTCACTGCTTTTCAAGCGTTTAGGCACATTCCCGATAGTCCGCACATTAAGCGTAACCTCTTCACCAGTCATGCCATCTCCGCGAGTCGCGGCGCGGGTAAAAATACCATTTTCGTAAACAAGCTCTACGCTAAGCCCGTCAAGTTTGGGCTCGCATAAATAATCAATACTTTCACCCAATTCTTTCACACATACCTGATCGAAATGATTCGCGCCTAGAGAATCATTTATGCTTTCGAGGCTAAGCATGGGCGTAACATGTTGCACTTTTTCAAATTTGTCAGGGATCGGAGCCCCGACAGTTTGGGTAGGAGAATCCGATGAAACATATTCGGGATATTGAAGTTCTAAAGCCTTCAGTTCTCTGACTAATTCATCATATTTATTGTCAGAAATTTCTGGCAGTCCATCTATGTAATAGAGGTCATTATGTCTTAGTATCATCTCCCTAAGTTCACTAATTCTTTTATTTATATTTTTGTCTTTTGCCATATTTGTTTTCAAGAAACGCGCACCCTAACCTCTTTTAAGTGTTCTGGTTAATTTATCAACTGCATACGTATTTATCACATCTTTTTTTTCAAGCCAAGCTCTACGCGCTGTCACTACTCCGTATTTTATTTCATCAAGCTCAAACGCGTCATGCGCGTCGGTGTTAATTGCAAATTTAGCACCAAATTCTTTTGCCCTGCGGCAATGTAAATCATTTAAATCAATACGTTCTCCATGCGTATTTATTTCCAAACAAATATTATTTTCCACTGCTCTTAAAAAAATTTTATCAAAATCAGCCTGTATCGGCTTCCGCGTCGTTATAAGTCGCCCCGATGGATGCGCAAGAATATTAACATATTTATTATCCATTGCTCGAAGTATACGATTTGTTTGTTTCTCTTTATCTAACCCGAACTTTGAATGGACCGCGGCAATCACTATATCCAGTTCTTTTAAGACATAATCTTCTATATCAAGTTTTCCATCTTCAAGAATATCGACCTCCACCCCCGTTAAGACTTTTACCCCTTTTATTGTCCGCGCTGTTTTTTTTATATTTTCTATATGTTTTAACAACCTCTTTTCGTCCATCCCATTCGCAATCCGCACGTTTTTCGAATGATCCGTCACGGCAAAATAACGGTATCCTTTTCTTTTAGCCGCTAATACCATTTCCTTTATAGTCCGGCTTCCATCTGTTTCCGTAGTATGAGAATGCAAATCCCCTTTTATGTCTTTTAATTGTATAAGGTTCCGCGGGAGCGCACCCCCAAGCGCGGCCTCTACTTCTCCTTGGTCTTCACGAAGTTCTGGAGCGCACCACTCCATACCTAACTTACGATAAACTCCATCTTCGGTTTTGCCGGCAACTTTTGTCTCTTTATTCTTTAAATAATTAACGGCAAACACACCATACTCATTTACTTTATAATTTTTCTCTTTCGCTATTTTTCGTATTTTAATATTATGTGCTTTTGATCCTGTAAAATATACTAACGCCGCGCCAAAACTAGCTTCATCCACTATCCTGAGATCTATTTGCGCGCCTTCTTTAATTACAATGCTTGATTTTGTCGGCCCTTTGGCTATTACATTTTTTACAGACGGAAAACTAACAAAATAATCCATTGCTTTTTCCGCTGATTTGGCTACGGCCAGGATATCCACATCTTTTATCGTCTCCCTGCCACGGCGCAAGCTTCCAGCGATTTCAATCTTTTTAAAATTACCTGATTTCTTTAAATATTCAACTATTCTATCCGCAAAGTCTTCCGCTTCTGGCAAAAGAAACCTTCCTTGTTTTTCACGAAAATATTGTATAGCTGACAAAAGTTTCTGCCCGGTTTTCTCTCCCATACCTTCGATCCGCGACAACTCGCCTTTCTTGCACGCTTTCTCCAAATCATCCACGTTATTGATAGCTAACTCATCTTTAAGTTTTTTAAGTTTCTTGGGACCCAATCCTGAGATGTTAAGTAGTTCGAGAAATCCTTCCGGGAATTCTTTCATAAGATCATCGTAATACTTCAAACGTGAAACTTGAATCATTTCCACAATTTTTTCTTTAAGATCCTTGCCTATTCCTGGAATGTCATTTAATTTTGAAGGGTTTTCTTTATAAATATCTTCTACCTGACGTGAAAGATCTGCCACATTTTGCGCGGCACGCCGATAAGCGCGTATTTTGAAAACATTTTCGCCTTTGATTTCAAGCGCGTCCGCTATGCGTAAAAAAACTGTAGCGACCTCTTTGTTATTCATACTATTAATAGCCGAAACTTACATATTTATTAATAAAATTTCTACCTCTATTTTCGGGTTTTCAAATCTCCCTTTTGAACACTATCAAGATAGGCATCCGCTTCTTTCATACTTTTAAATATATTCAACCCTGGAAGCGCTTTGACTACTTTAAAAACTTTTTGTATCTGTGGCTGAAGATTGGTCATCATAAAAACACCCTTCACTTCTTCAATCCGCTTTTTCGCCTTTACTATCATACTTAGCCCCATACTGCTTATATACTCCACACCTTCCAAATTTAACACAAGAACCTGTATTGACTCATCTATTTGTTCTTGTATTTTTTCATCAAAAGTTTTTGAAGTCTCAGTATCAATAACACCAACGGGCTCTATAAAACAAGTATTGCCTTGTTTTGTAATTTTCACTACAAGCGACATTTTCACCTCCGGTTTATATTTCATTGTCCGTAAAACGAACTAAGACTGTATTTTTGCTGATTTCTTTAATACAGTCATAATTATACTATGTATTAACAAAATTCCAACATAATTATGCTTTTTTTATTCTGAAAAGCTTTCCGGACCCCATACTGACCGTGCGAAAGACAAGAAAACAGAATAACTTATTTCGTGAAAAATTAAAAATATATTGATTTTAAATCAATGAGGGCGTATACTGCTCCCCATGGACACTCAAACCCTTTTACTAGAATGCGTAAACCGAGACCAAAACGCCTGGACATCGTTTGTAAATGCGTACACTAACCTCATCGCGAAAAGCGTAAATTACAAATTGAACCAGCTTGGTCTGAAATTCACAAAAAGTGAACGTCAGGATATTATTCAAGAAATATTTTTCCGAATATGGAAAAAAAATAAATTAAAAAGTATTCAGAAAATATCCTGCTTAGAAAACTGGCTGATAATAATCTCCCTTAATGCAACTTCAAACTATTGCAAAGAAAAAACTTATCGCAACTCGAGAAATGCGATTTCATTAGATAATGATATCCGCCTTAACCACAAACAAACTGCTCTCATAAAAACTTTAGCATCGGATTCATTTAATACAGAAATTTTTTTAGACACCAAAGAACTTCGCGCTATTTTATCCAAGACAATATCTAAACTGGAATATCGACAGCAATTGGTTTTAAAATTTTATTTTTATGACAACAAAAAATACAAAGAAATCGCGGAAATACTGCGTATTCCAAAGGGTACTGTCGCGACATTAATTAATCGTGCTCGGAAAAATTTAAAAACCCTTTTGCGAAAATATAGAGGATATCTATGAAAATAAACGGGTTAAAAATACACCGCTTTTTAAAACCATCTAACTATTTAAATCACATTTTCAATACACCTACATCTATCAACTCACTCAACCAAATCGGTAAGTTAGGTGAAAAAATCGCGGAAACATTTTTGATTTTAAATGGGTATAAAATTTTAAACAAAAACTTCAGAACCCCTTTCGGAGAAATTGATATAGTCACGCAACACGCTAATTTTATTGTATTTTTTGAAATAAAAACCCGTACATCGGAAAAATTTGGAAACGCGTTTAGCTCGATAACAACAACTAAACAAAAACATATATTGAATAATTGTTTGTTTTATCTTAAACAACACAAATTATCAATGGACTATTACCGCATTGACGGTATTGCCATTAAATTGGATTCACAAAAAAATTTTCAAATACTTAAACATTTAAAAAACATAATAACAAGCTCAATGTTGTAAAACGCACAAAAGGAGTCAATTATGCTTGCTAAAGTAAATTCCGGATATGTCATTGGTGTAAACGCTCAGGCTGTTGACGTTGAAGTAGATGTTACAAACGGTATGCCTTCTTTTTTAGTAGTAGGCCTTCCCGATGCTTCAATAAGGGAGAGTCGGAACAGAATTCGTTCCGCCATCAAAAATTCAGGATTTGCTTTTCCTGAAACAAGAATAACAGTTAATCTTTCCCCGGCTGACATAAAAAAAGAAGGCGTAGGATTTGACCTGCCAATAGCGTTGGGCATACTTGGAGCCACTTCCGCGCTTAAACAGGAAGAACTTGACAACATATTGTTCTGCGGAGAACTTTCCCTAAACGGAAAACTTAAACATTTCCGGGGCGCCTTACCAATAGCCATGTCTTTAAACACCAAATTTAAAACATTTATACTACCTACCGCTAACGCGCTTGAAGCCGCCAACATAGATAACATATCAGTATATGGCGCAGGAAACCTTCGCGAAGTAATTGATCACTTAAAAAAAATCACACCTTTAACACAAACAGTTATAAATAAAAACACATATTTTAATACTAATTCTCAAACCGAATTAGATTTTAAAGATGTAAAGGGTCAACACCATATAAAACGTGGGCTTGAAGTTGCCGCAAGCGGAAATCACAATGTTCTTCTCCTCGGCCCGCCGGGTTCCGGAAAAAGCATGCTGGCAAAACGGTTCCCTTCTATCCTGCCGGATCTTTCCCTCAAGGAATCGCTCGAAACAACTAATATTTACAGCGTAACCGGACAAACAAAAAATTCCGGCTTAATAAGAGAACGGCCTTTTCGTTCTCCACACCACACGATTTCATACGCGGCAATGGCAGGAGGCGGATCATACCCGCTTCCAGGTGAAATTAGCCTCGCGCATAACGGAGTTCTTTTTCTCGATGAGTTTCCGGAATTCCGCCGAGACGTCTTAGAAACTCTGCGCCAACCCCTTGAATCCGGAAAAATAACAATAGCAAGAGCTCAGCGTTCACTCCAATATCCATCACGTTTTGTTCTTATCGCCGCCATGAACCCCTGCCCATGCGGCTATTTTACGGACAAATTAAAAAAATGCCAATGTTCACCTTACCAGATACAACGTTATCTTTCAAAAATATCTGGACCTCTTTTAGACAGAATTGATTTACACCTTGAAGTGCCCCGTCTTGATTACACAGATTTATCAAAAAAGAGAACGGGTGAAAATTCAGAGAACATAAAAAAACGGGTAACCGCAAACCGACAGTTGCAAAACAATCGTTTTAAAAACAAAAAAAGATCCTCTGCTTATAATGCTTATATGTCCCAAAAAGACATTGAAATGTTTTGCCCGCTAACATCGACAGCTGAAGCATTACTAAAAAAAGCAATACTTGAACTCGGCATTAGCGCACGAGCATATGACAAAATCCTAAAAATATCACGAACTATCGCCGATATGGCAAATTCAGAAACTATAGACACGCCTCACATTTCCGAGGCAATCGGATACCGTTCTCTAGACAAAAACTTATGGGTATAAATAGGGACGTATAAATAGGGACGTCACCTATTTTGTTAAAATTACGAAAGGAGCCATTATGCCTCGAACTGCACGCATTGTTGTTTTAGGAGTTCCCCATCATATAACTCAGAGAGGAAACAATAAAACTACCACTTTTTTTGATGATGAGGACTACATCCGATATCTTACACTACTTGAAAAACATAAAACTAAATATTATCTCGATATTTCTTCATACGCTCTTATGCCTAACCACATCCATGTTAAAGCTATCCCGAAACAAGCCGACTCTTTTTCCAAGACATTCAATTATACCCAAATGTGTTATACTCAATATTTCAATAAAAAATATAAAAAAGTAGGACATCTCTGGCAAAGTCGTTTTTTTTCTTGTCCGCTTGATGAACAACATAGTTATATTGTAACACAATATATTGAGCTTAATCCCATACGGGCACAACTTGTCAAAAACCTCGAGGATTGGAAATGGTCTAGTGCGAGAGATCATCTCAACATCGAACAAGGAATTATTTCTTTATCACCAAGTAAAAAAGTATTGGACCCCCAAAACTGGAGAGAAGATCTAAAACTAGAACCTTCAAAAGAATTGATAGAAACAATTAACAAACATACCTTATTGGGAAAACCTCTAGGAAATAAAACTTTTTTTAAAATGTTGGAAAATAAATTAGGTCGGCCCCTGACATCACGCCCCAGAGGACGACCTATGATTAAATGATTATTCTACGTTTTGTTTTTTTTAATTAAATGGGTGACGTCCCTATTTAAGAAATCCGGCGCACTTCTGTTTTGATCCTTTCAGAGACATCAAAAGGGATTTCGCTTTTATCAAGCAAGCCTTCTATTTCTTTTATTATGTTCTTATTCTTTTCTTTGTCTTCACGCAATTTTCGGCATAATTCCGTCAATTTTCCGGCCAAATTTTTTAATTCATCTTTCTTTCTCAAAGTTACATCATGTGAATAGTCACCAACTTTTAATGCATCAAGATACTTACTTATCCTGTAGATTGGGCCGGCTATTCTATGTGACAAAAAAATCCCGATAAGAATAAAAATAGGGGTAATAATCAACATTCTAATGAGAAGAGTCATATTCGCGTCATGAAATATATAAATCAGCCTGCTTCGCGGATACACATTTGCCAACTTCTCGCCCAAAGTTACCCAGGTTGTCCAATAAACGGTATATCCGGCAACTGCCGCACCAATGTAAATAAATAGCAGGATATACAAAATATATTTGAGCTGAAACCCCAAAAGTATAATATAACGTTTCCTTCTGAATTTTTTGTTTGCCATTTACTCCTCCGTTATTGTAATACCGCAACCACAAGTTAAAATACTGTTTTTGTCTCTTCTAGGTTTTTCCAAATAACTACATCTCTTTTTATCTTCAGAGAAAGTTCCTTCATTTTTTGAGAATTTATTATGCTGTCCACTTCCTGGATTGTCATATATCTCACGGATTGCCCTTGCACCTCTACCACTATGTCCCCAGTCTGAATTCCTGCTTCGCTCGCCGCGCCGCGAGCCGCTAAATCCTCAACACCCATGCCTTCCATTTCTGAATACCCCAATTTTATACCGGCTTTATTCCCATATTTTTCTACTGAATCTTCAAGATAAATCTTATAATCCCGTTCAATAGTAATCTGAACATCCATTAATGGGCTAAGAAGCCTGTCCAGAATCTCTTCAGAATCCATATAACCGGCAGACCTTCCCCATGCCGCAAAAATTATATCCCCTTTTTGTACGCCTGCTTTTGCCGCGGGTGTTCCCTTAACCACCTCCGAAACTACTGAATTTTGCTGTACTTTAGACAGAACTAACCCAAGGGTATCTTTTAATTTTTGGCTTTTATCCTGCACTATGTTTTCTTTAATAATTCCTTGTCTTTCCTTTTCTCCTTCATTCATTTTCTGAACATGGTCCAGTTTCTGCCGGCGGTCAGAGTTAATAACATAAACGCCAACATAATGAAGCCCTTCCTTGGCTTTTTTATACTCAGGATTAATTCCAAGAGCTTTGCTATAACAATAATACGCCTTGCTGAATTGCTCTTTATCCTGATAAAACTCGGCAAGACTAACAAGATTCTGCTCTTCTCTGTCATATACGAGCTGATTAATATCAGTCCGCATTATCACTTTCTCCCCATCCATCGTTGAGACAACTACTCGGTCTTTAAACGATTCAACCACTACGCCTTTTACTGGTTCATCATTTTTCAGCACAATTGTATCCGCATGTCCTCTCTGGCAAATTATTCCCATGCTGAAAATAAACAAAAAACCCATAATTTTGGTACAATACGTTTTTGACTTGAAAAACATCATTTTCACCTGCTTATTGTTTTTGGTTTATATCTCAGTCTTTGTTTATACAAATATTCCAAAAAATCTGTGTGGTCTTTTTTCGAAGTAGAGGCATCTTCCTCCGCATGCTCGGTTTCTAGGTTTAATATGTCAGCGGACGCGCATTCTTCTTTCTGCTCAACTTTTGCCAAATGATGCGCCATAACCTGCTCTTTAAACCATGGAACCGCGTTTTCCGGCAACGACTCAATGTCACCGGGATCTTCAAAAATTAATGTTTTTCGTTTATAGCCTTCCTCAATCCAGTATTTCTTTTTTTCTATTTCCCCTTCAGGATTAATTCCGCAAACAAAAACTCGATTATCAAATACAACCACGTTGGTATACGACCCGTCACTTGCCGCACCCCAGCCACTATTCAAAGATTCCGTCACGACTGAAGGCGTCAAAACCCGAAAAGTCTCTCCTTTTGATACGTTTTCAAGAATAGCATATATTTCACCTCTTAACAACTGTACCTTAAAATATCCGTCCATTCGTATTACAATTAAACTTTTTTCTTCTATGGTAATCACGTTATTCGCATCCCTATCAAAGGCAATGGTCACCGAAGAATTCGCGCCTGTTTTGATCCAATCCCCAGCGTGAAGTATCATTTCTTTTTCACATTTAACGCCCACATTTCGGCCTTTCGGAACGACCTTTACATCCCCATTTATAGAAAAAACCGAGACAACATCACTCTCTCCCCACGCGAATAATGAATTAAATAAAGTAACTATTACTGCCAGTAGTATTAGTGCTCTTTTTATACGCATAGATAAACGTCTTCTATTAACATTAAAATTCTTACTATAAATCTACCCGATATGTCCAAACATTGCAAATTACTAATTCTTTTAACAGTGTCAAGAATCACAAGCACTGCTATTTATTTCGACCATTTCACTTTCTCCTTCGCCAAGGCTTCGACCTGGTAAGTCGCAACATCCCACCAGGCTAAAATGACAAACAAAGTATCCACAATATGCCAGACCATCATTCTATCAACATTTTTGAATTCTCATTTTGTCTCTTTCATTGCTAGTTTGCCTGCAATCAAGAGGCAGAGAAGAGCGCCCATACTAAAGAACACAAAAACGTCGCCATAGAGAGTGTAATATGACCGTCCTATATGCGTACTTATGTCCCGAGTAGCTATCCCGCTAACAAAAATTTCTTTTCCATCCTCATTTACTGTTTCAAGAATTTCCCCGGTTGAATCAATAAACCCGGATACCCCGGTATTAGCGGCCCGTATTAGCGGCACCCTATTCTCAATAGCCCTAAAAACAGATGCCTGCAGATGCTGTCGCGCGGCCGCGGTTTTGCCAAACCACGCGTCATTGGTAATATTCACAATAAAATCCGCGCCTTGCCGCACTAAATTCCTTGCAATGTAAGGAAAAATATCTTCAAAACAAATTAAAACTCCAAATTTGTAAAACTTAGTCATTCTCGTCATTCTTTGTTCTGTTGAATTTAACCTTACAGATTTCACTGAAAAAATATCGTAACTCTCCCCTCGACTAAAATCCCCTATCGGTTTGTCAATGTATTCGCGCAAAAACGAAAAAGATTTTTTGAAAGGTATATACTCGCCAAAAGGAACAAGATGAGTTTTCTTGTACGTCCCGCTTATTTCTCCTTTATCGTCAAACAGCACGGCACTGTTAAAATAGTCATCCTTTTCCTGTCTAACAACCCCCAGAAGAAGCGATGTTTTATTTCCTTCACTAAATTCCGAGATTTCAGAAATATCATTAACGTTTTCAACCAGATAAGGGTAAGAAGTTTCAGGCCAAATTATCAAATCTGGACTATCTTCTATGGTTTTTTCTGTTAGATCCATGTATTTAGTTATATTCCCCTCGGCAAAAGCACTATCCCACTTTAACTCTTGAGGAATATTCCCCTGTACAACGCTTACTCGAAACTCTCCGCTTACATAATAATTGTTAAACTTATAAATGCTGTACGAAATGGACAAAATAATGAACAGTAAAGCCACAACCATATAGGTAACTTTTCTTTTAGCTCTAAGAAATATCGCCGCAACCGCGGCATTAAATATGACCACGAGAAAAGACACCCCATATATCCCGGTGAAATCAGCAATTTGTATAAGGTTAAGACTTTGATACTGCGTGTACCCTAAGTATCCCCAGGGAAATCCCGTAAAAATAAATCCACGCGCGTATTCAAGTATTACCCAAATAAATGGAAGCATTAAAAAATCCATTGAAAATTTAAACACAAAACGCGTACAAACCCCGAAAATTCCATAAAACAAAGAAAGAAAAAGAACAAGCACTATCATCCCCGGAACAGTAACGTTCACAAGCCAATATAAAAGCCCTCCAAAAAAAACAATTCCGGCTAAAAAACCGTAAAAAAAAGATTCCTTAAAACTGTTCTGGAATTTGAAAATTAAAAAAAATGGGACAAGACACACCCATCCCAAAAACGCGAACTCGTATGGGGGAAACGCTAAAAAAGAAAGCATGCCAGACAAAACCGCAAGTGCCATTTTCACAAAAACATTCCGCATAATACTCTCCGTGTCGTTACAGGTACAGGCAAACCTGCGCGCTTGCCCTTTAATATTTTCCCATCCCATATCGTTCACATATGTTCCCCAATACCATGGTTAACTTTATTTTCCACAGCATTTTTTATATTTTTTTCCGCTTCCGCAAGGACACGGTTCATTGCGTCCGATTTTTGTCTCTTTTCCTGGTTCCGTGAACCTACTCCCGGAACTTTTTAAACGAACATCTATAGTTTTTTCTCCAGGGATCGAAGCATCATAAATATTATCTTGCCCGGCTGATGACATTCCCACAGCCGAATAGCTTCTGTGCTCAAAAACCTCTTTTTCAGCCTGGAACACATTCTTTTTGTATTGTTCTTCCGCCGCGGATATCTTCATGATTTTTTCAGCGGTTTCCTCATCGATTTTTACCATAAGCTCTGAAAACATCTTAAACGCTTCGTGCTGGAATTCTATAAGCGGGTCTTTTTGCGCGTACGCCCGCCACGATATACCTTCTCTCAAATCGTCTACTTCCCTAAGATATTCTTTCCAGTTAGAATCTATCGTTGAAAGCATCACCAATTTTTCAAGTTCTCTTCTGCGCTCTTCACCAATATATTTTTCGCGCGCGTGATACCCCGCACGCGCTTTTTCCAAAACAATCTTTAAAATCTCTTCAGCTGATTTACCCGAGATCAAATCCTGTTTTATATTTATCACGTACCGATACATCATTTGCCGCACAAAGTTTTCCATGTCCCAAGATTCTTCATCCATTCCAGCTAGAAACGGTTCTATGCCCACGGTTAAACATTCAAAAAACTCTTCTTTTAAATCTTTTTCCGTTAAAACCATCTGGCGCCTTTTGTATATAACTTCTCTCTGCTGACTCATTACATTATCATATTTCAGCAAATGTTTTCTTATTTCAAAATTTTGCGCCTCCACGCGCCTTTGCGCGGTTCTTATCGCGCTTGTAACCAAGGGGTTTTCAATAACTTCGCCTTCCTCCATGCCTAACCTATCCATAATGCTTTTTATCCTGTCAGACCCAAAAATCCGCATAAGATCATCTTCTAATGAAAGAAAAAATCTGCTTGACCCAGGGTCGCCCTGCCTGCCTGAACGCCCACGCAACTGATTGTCTATTCTTCTTGCTTCGTGCCGCTCGGTTCCTACAACATGAAGTCCGCCAACCTGTAAAACTTTTTCCTTTTCTTTTTCTATTTCCTTCTTTGCGTCAGACATAAACTTTATAAACGTTTCCTCCCTTTGGTCAGGATCATCAATGTTCAGTTTCACTAGCGCGTCATGAGCAAGTTGTTCCGCATTCCCCCCCAAAAGAATATCCGTTCCGCGCCCGGCCATGTTAGTTGCTATTGTAACCGCGCCATACCGACCGGCCTGGGCAATGATACTCGCCTCTCTTTCGTGATATTTCGCATTAAGTACATTATGTTTTACCCCTCGGGATTCAAGCGTCCTGCTTAACCTTTCAGATTTTTCAATTGAAACCGTCCCAACCAATATCGGGCATCCTTTAGCATGGCACGCTATAATTTCGTCAACAACCGCGTTAAATTTTTCACGTTCTGTTTTGTAAATGCGATCCGGCAAATTACTGCGCTTCAACTCTCTATTCGGCGGCACTTGTATAACGGGTAAAAGATAAATATTTTCAAATTCTGCTTCTTCAGTTTTTGCCGTTCCCGTCATTCCACTTAATTTATCATACATCCGAAAATAGTTTTGAAGCGTAATTGTCGCGAGGGTCTGACTTTCCCGCTGAACCTCCACTTGTTCTTTTGCTTCAATAGCTTCATGTATACCGTCCGAGAACCTCCTACCCGGCATCATTCTTCCCGTAAAACTATCCACAATCACAATCTTGTTATCTTTGACAACATAATCAACGTCTTTTTCAAACAAAATATACGCCTTCAATAATTGTTTTACACTTTCCACTTTTCTTTGCTGATCCGCGTAAGAAGCAACTAATTTTGTTTCCCGCGCTTGTTTTTCTTCTTCCGCGATGTCTGAATCGGCTAACTCCGCGAGTTGAGCTTCTATATCCTCCAGCATAAACTCAATGTTGTATTTGTCTCGCATCATGTTCTGACCCTTAGCACTGAAAGTCGCTTCTTTTGTTTTTTCATCAAACACATAAAAAAGCTCTTCCAAAAGTTCGTGCCGTTCTTTTTCCATAACTTTTCCATCTAAAAGAGACTGCGCTTTATCAAAAATCTTTTTCGCTGACATATCTTTCAAAATAATATCTAAAAAATTTCTGTTTTTGGGATCAGCTTTGTGTATCAGATACAAAAGTTGCCCCGTAGACTCTTTTTCTTGAGCCTGGAATTTTTTGCGAAACTCCGCGAGATAATCATTGATCAAACGCCTTTGGCTTCTCACAACTTCCTGGACAACAGGCCTCATATGGTTATACGACTCATTTGTTTCGTCTACAGGCCCCGATATTATGAGAGGTGTTCTTGCTTCATCAATAAGAATGCTATCCACCTCATCGATAATCGCAAACGCGGAACTCCCCTGCACCATATCCTCTTTATCCGAAACCATATTATCTCTTAAATAATCAAACCCAAATTCATTGTTAGTTCCATAAACCACATCGCACGCGTATGATATTTTCCTTTCCGAGGGACTCATGTCATTCTGTATAACACCCGTTTTAAGCCCCAGAAAATTATATACTGGTCCCATCCATTCTGAATCGCGCCTTGCCAGGTAATCATTTACCGTAACAACATGCACATTTTCTCCCGTAAGCACGTTTAAACATACCGGTAAAGTTGCTACAAGCGTCTTACCTTCTCCCGTTGCCATTTCAGCGATTTTCCCGTGATGAAGCACAATCCCGCCTATAAGCTGAACATCAAAATGCCTAAGCCCTATGGTGCGTTTAGACGCTTCCCTGACAAGAGCAAATGTTTCGGGTATTTTGTCATCCAATATACTATTTTTTACCTCTTTTAACCGCTTTTTATGTTTGTTTCTCTCGGTTTCACTTGCCGCAGTAATTATCTGCTGTTTTATATCATCAATCTCCGGTTTTATTTTCGCGCACTCTGAAATTGTTTGTGTTTTCAACTCTCTATACTTATTTTTAATTTCATCGTCAGTCAACGAAGAAACCCCCTCCTCCAATTCATTTGTCTTTTGAATCAGAAAATTCAATTTCTTCAATTCCCTTTCATTCTGTGTTCCAAAAATTTTCTTAATAAATTCAAACATATATCTAACTCCTTAATTTGCATGACATGTAACACGTATCAAGTTTCTCGTTTATTGATTTGTCTTTTTGCCGGTTAACCGGCAAGTTCTAACCCGCCAATTATTTCACTGCCATTTGTTTTAAATATTTTTCAATAAAACTGTCAATACCACCGTCTAAAACTTTTTCCGCGTTTGATGTTTGTTCGCCTGTCCGATGATCTTTTACCATCTTGTAGGGATGCAAAACATATGACCTTATTTGACTACCCCATTCGATTCTTTTTTTATCTCCATACGACTGAAGGATCTTCTCTTCCTGCTCGCGTCTTTTTGCTTCATATAACCGCGCTTTAAGAAGTTTCATTGCTGTTGCTTTATTTTTATGCTGTGACCTTTCTTTCTGGCATTGCACAACAATCCCGGTAGGCATATGTGTTATACGAACAGCCGAATCCGTAACATTCACATGCTGGCCACCGGCTCCAGAAGCCCTGTAAGTATCTATTTTGAGATCACTTTCACTTACTTCGATTTTTATATTTTTGTCAATATCAGGGATAACGTCAACTGACGCAAACGAGGTATGTCGCCTTTTATTTGAATCAAAAGGAGATATCCGAACTAGTCTATGCACCCCTGTTTCGGCCTTTAGATATCCGTACGCGAAGTCTCCCCTGATAATAAATGTGGAGCTCTTTATCCCGGCTTCTTCTCCATTGAGCTGATCAATTAACTCAAAAGAACATTTATGCTCTTCCGCCCAGCGCGTATACATCCTTAAAATCATTGAAACCCAATCACATGATTCCGTACCTCCCGCGCCGGCATTTATGCTTACAATCGCGTCACAGCTATCAGCTTCCCCACCCAGTATGCATTTGAATTCAAGTTTGTCAATATTTTCCGAAATCTCACTAATTTCATCCGCCAAGCTGTTAATAGACTCTTCATCATTTTCTTCAACTATTTCCGCAAGTTCTTTGACGGCAGAGCATCTGTCTTTAATCTCATCATAAGGCCCTATAACCGTACGAAGATGACGAAAATCCCTGGAAAGCTGATCAGCTTTTTCCTGGTTTTTCCATACATCCGGAGCATTAAGCTCCTTTTCAAGCTCTTTCATTCTCTTGCGCGTTTTATCCAGGTCAAAGATACCCCCTAAGTTCTTCCAATTTAACCTGAAGTTTCTTTATAGCCGCTTTTAGACTTTCCATATTAATTTTCTCCTTAGTTTAATAACCGCTTATTATAGCAATTCTCCCGCTTTTATGCAAAAACTGAACAAGCAACTCAGTTTTTTTTCACTTTTACAGCCTTACTCTTTCGCCCAAGTAAAAACTTCAACGCTAAAGGCAGTATTAAAAACTCTTTTTCATAAGTTTTTAAGATATTCCTTAACCCTCCTGGCGGTTTTCGTATCCATAACCACTTTTTGAATCTCCGCGATCCCGGCTTTTTGGAGATCATTTATTGACCCGAAAACTTTCAAAAGCTTTTTTTCTTTCACCGCACCGATCCCTTTTATTCCCTGAAGTCCCGTAATAAACTTATCTTTTCGCCTCAGACTTCTATGATAGTTTATCGCAAACCGATGCGCTTCATCTCTTATCCTCTGGATAAGAAAAAGAACACGTGACCCCGGGGACAGTCTTATAGGCTCTTTCCGGAACGCGCCATACAAGTGATTGTGCTCTTTTGCTATACTTGCCACGGGGACACTATTTAACCCCAACTTTTCAAGCTCTTTCTTGACCGTAAAAAGATGCCCTTTGCCTCCGTCAATTAAAACCAAATCCGGAAATATGTCTTTTTTCTCATATATGCCAGTATATCTTCGGCAAACTGCTTCGCGAATCATTGAATAATCATCTATCCCTTTAACATTTTTTATTTTAAACCTGCGGTATCCTGATTTCTCAGGCTTTCCGGCAACAAACCTAACCATAGATGCTACAGCATGCGCGCCCATAATATTGGACACATCAAAACATTCTATCACCACCGGAACGCTTTCTAATTTTAAAACACCTTTTAATTCATCCAATTCTCCATAGATAGATTGCCTAAACTGATCATGAAACTGACTAAGGGCCGTAAGAGCTTCAATCCGCTTTTTTGCCAAAAGTGCCTTTTCATATTCATGCCCACGCGAAAACTGTTTCATCTGTTTTTCCAGGCTATGGATAACTTTTTCTTTTTTTCCTTCCAAGAACTTTTTGAGATCATTTACTATCGTTTTATAGTCTTCAACAGACACTTTGTTTTCACAAGGCCCCAAACACTGATTTATATGATACTCTAAGCAAACTTTTTTCTTAAATCGCCGGCATGTTTTTAATGGAAAAACTTTTTTAACAAAAGATACCGCTTCCTTAAGAAGTTTTACGTTCACATACGGCCCGTAATAAAAAGCCCCGTCATTTATTTTTCTGCGCGTAATAAAAAGGCGCGGATACTTTTCCTGAACCGTAAGTTTCAAAAACGGATAAGACTTATCATCTTTAAGTTCAACATTAAACCTAGGCGCATAGTTTTTTATAAGACCTGCTTCACAAATCAGCGCTGTAGCTTCTGAAAAAGTTCGGATAATTTCAATATCCCTTACTGCGCTTATCAAAAGTTCTAACCTGTTACCCCGGGCTCTAGCAGGCTGAAAATATGAAGACACTCTTTTTTTAAGATTTATCGCTTTACCTACATAAATTATTTTATTTTTCGCGTCTAAAAACTTATAAACCCCGGCAGAATCCGGTAAAGACGCTATTTTTGATTTTATTTTCTGTGATTTATGTTTATTCATATTCAGCCCACAATAAATATAACAGATGTTCCTACTTATTTCTACGTAACGCGATTCTAATCATTTTTCGAACCCCTTCAACCCCTATCACATATGCCGCCGTAATGTAAACCACACTTCCCGCAAACACTATCATTATCAGTCTTAAAAACATCTTGCAACTTGAAAGCCCCGTAATCTGTAGACACATCTCTCTAAGTACAAAAATAATAACAGCCATTATTAGTCCCGCCACGCATATTTTAATAAAAGTTTTTAAAATTCCCGCGCCGTTAATGCTCCCAATACGTTTCGTAAGTATAACATACAATATCACAAAATTAGCCGTAGCCGCGATCGACGTTGCTAAAGCCAACCCCCCGATTTTTAACGGATACATGAGTGCTAAGTTGAGCCCTAGATTGATAAGTAACGATACTGCCGCGGTTTTTACAGGCGTACGCGTATCTCCCATTGAATAATATGTATTCACTAAAATTTTTATTCCCGCGTAAGCGAATAATCCAAAACTATAAAAAAAAAGTGCGTCACTCGTTATCATTGTAGAATACTCAGTAAACTCACCTCTTTGAAATAAGATTCTTATAATCGGGCGCGCTAAAATGACAAGACCTATCGCGGCCGGCACCATAACCGTAAACACAGTCTTTAAAGCAAAACTGACAGTCTTTTTAAGCTTTTCCATATCCTTTACGGCAACTTCTTTGCTCATTTTCGGCAGAGCCGCAGTAGCCAGGGATATACCAAACACGGCCAAAGGGAGCTGAACAAGCCTGTTGGAGTAGTAAAGCGCCGCGACACCACCCGAGCCGACTATCCAGGCAAGCGAAGCTAACACCGTATCTATCAAAACGCTTAACTGATAAACTGCCGTTCCAACCATTCTCGGTAGAAGCAATACTCCTATCCTTTTCGCTACCGGGTGAACCAAACAAAACCCTTTTCCAAAGCTAAACCCTCTCTTTTTAAGAGGCACTATCTGCAGTGCCACTTCAAGCGCGCCACCTATT
>JAHIZQ010000143.1 GCA_018814505.1 Candidatus Omnitrophota bacterium | reverse complement strand
CTTGCCATAATGTCCTCCTTTTAGGCAAGACATCATAACAACTTTTTTAGGACATTTCTACTTTGGTAGAATAGGACATTATCATTTTGGGATTACAATAATTTACATCATTTAACAACTCTACGTATAAGAATGACGAGCGGTCAAATTTAACAAAGACATAAGGAAAACCATTAAGCCCGCCTACGCCCTTCCATTTTATATTATCTGGCTTCGTCAGACAGCCTTTGCTTCGTTTTCAAACCTCTTCATTTTTTACGAATGGCTTGCCCGCCATAGCCAAATATGCTTTTTAATTAAACAGGCGAAGGCTGGTGGAGATACCGGGACAACAGGGGGGAACGTAATGACGATGCAGGAGCCCCGGATTACACGTAGACATGAAGAAGAAAAAAGTTTAAGTCTTTACAATATTTTACAAAAAAAAATAAAGATTTCACCCTGAATGGGCGCTGATTGGGCACATAATTACTCATAGCTCTAGCTTACTTTTCACCAACCGTTTCACCTTGTCTAAAATCGCTTCAACAAAATCTATATATTCTTTACATTCTTTTCTCGTTACTTCTATCCCTCCATCATATAGAGCTGAATTCCTTTTCGATCTCATCAAGTTCCCTAAAGCACTAATCCCGTCATCAGCAAGAAGCTCTGCAAGTATTTCGATTATCTTCATATGATGTCCCCGTGTGCTTTTTACTTTTCTTCCGTTAAAGCTAATAAGCGTGATGCCTGCTTTTAAAAGTGCCGTATACGTGTAATTGAACTTCACATCTAAAAATTCATCTTTTTTTGCGATATCTAAATCACGCAAGGCATTCTTAAGGTTTGCGTCAATTTGTTCTTTCGTGAATTCGAATTTTGCGAAATATTTATCATCAAATTTCATTAAATAACCTCAATGTTTTTTTCTTTAAAAATAGTTTCAACAAAAGAATCATTTTTCTTTTTCCTGACTTCGAATTCCTTTCTGTCCATATTTACAACATTGATCTCCCTGCCAATTTCTTTCTGTAATTTACTAACCTCTTTTTGTAAATCCATGATTTTATGATCCCCTATCACTAAAAGATCAATATCACTATGTACCTCCATTGCGTCTTTAGCATACGAGCCAAACAGGTAAACCTTTTCAATGCCCGGCACCTGCTTAAGTATTCTCTTTAACTTGCTTTCGATACCTATGGTCTTAAAAACTATTTTTCTATATTCTTCATATAAAGGATATAAGCGATTTATTGAATATATTTTTTGGTTCCCCCTAGTCTCGCTTAGCATAATCCCCTCTTCTTCTAATTCCTTGAGCTTTTTAACCAGATTCCTTTTATCCAAATCTAGTTTCCGTGATATCTCATTAACGAAAAGGCTCTCCCCAGGATTAAGGAAAAAGTAATTCAACAATACTTTTGTTATCTTTGATTTCATCGATATCATAACGTGTCTCCTTTTACACCGATAAGTGTATCACAATACACCTCACTAGTCAAGATTAAGCTAATTATCCTAAAATCCCCGGTTTCAAGAGAGAGATTTGGCCCTGTTTCAGGCACCTTCTGCTCTCCCTTAACGATAAAAAACTCCAACACGTTATATCCCAACAAGTTGGAGCTTCTATTTTTATATGGTGGAGGTGCCGGGACAACAAGGAGGAGCGAAACGACGACGAAGGAGCCCCGGACTACACGCGGACATGAGGAATAAAAAAAGAAGGAATAGAATTCCTTCGTTTTTTGACGAATGGACACAGAAAACGGTTATATCGTTTTCTACACAAAAATCTCATTGGGATTTTTGTGGTGGAGGTGCCGGGATTCGAACCCGGGTCCATGAACCATAATCAAAGAGTATCTACATGCTTAGTTTGTCTTTCATCTTTTCTGAAAAATTCCAACAAACAGGAGCTTTCTTCAGAGCAGTCTCCTAATACTACTTGAAGTTAGGAGATATCACTTCAAGAGTCCTTGCATAATTTAAGTTCTGTTAGTATCCCAAGGCACTTACTAAAGAACCTGTTCCCATCATTGTGGGAGCATATAACGCATCCTCAGCCAGGATGTTCTCGGCTTCGGCTACTGGATCATATTTTGCGTTTATTTTTTTTCAGGTTTTTAAGAGGCCACCTGAACCCTCTGCATGCTGCTCTGCGACTATAAGACCATGTCGAGACCTGTCACCCCCCTCTATAGAAATTCGGGCCTTCGGCTGATGCTATTTGGTAGGCATCACCTTCGGCCCCTTCGGCTTTGCCTCAGGGCTCAAATCGCCGAATTTCCTTAAAGGGAAACCTAGGTTTCCCTTTAATCTTTCCCTTCCGCTATCAAATATCCTTATTTCTTATGCCTAAGGACTCTATCCATTTCTCGTTTTACCTGTTTTTCTTTAAGCGCGTGGCGTTTATCATAAAGTTTTTTGCCTTTTGCCAGCGCTATCTCAACTTTAGCATAACCCCTTTTAAAATAAACTTTTGTGGGAACCAATGTAAACCCTTGTTGTAAAGATTTTACTTCAAGCGTTTTTATTTCCGTTTTATGCAATAAAATTTTTCTCGGTCTTAACGGATTATATTCTTCCTGCGAAAACTCATAAGGATTAATATGCATATTGTATAAAAAGAGTTCGCCTTTTTCAAGCCTAGCGAAACTGCCTTTTAAATTTGCTTTGCCGGCACGAAGTGATTTTACTTCGCTCCCTTGAAGCCTAAGCCCGGCCTCATAAGTTTTATCAATATGATAATCCCTAAAAGCTTGTCTATTTGTAACAATTGTATTATGCTTTTTTTCTTTCATTTTGCTAGCCTTATTATACCCCAAATAACTGATCAATTCAAGATTTTGCTTTATCTTCGCTTAACGTTGTATTTTTTGCGCGTTTCACCCGCTTAATTCAGAGCCCATTGAGCGCTCTCCGTACTGTCAAGCCGAGGGAGATTCTTCGACTCCCTTCGGTCGCTCAGAATGACAGGGTCATTCCCTTCGATCGCTCCATTAGATTCATTCCCTTCGGTTGCCCAGAATGACTGCGTGGAGAAACAATAAAACTACGCGGTTCTTCCGTGAGCTAAGCTATTGCATTTCACCCGACTTTAACCAGCTACCCAACTACATTTGACGCTACCCCTGTTTTATAGTATAATCGCGCTATCGCTTTCTGGCATTTCAATTCTGCGGGCGTGGCGAAACTGGCAGACGCGTATGGTTCAGGTCCATATGGGGGCAACCCCTTGGGGGTTCAAATCCCTTCGCCCGCACCAAGTTTCACAATTTTGTCTCCCATTTGAAAAAATATTATTATATTTCAGTCTCAGAGTGAGATACTAACTGTATCTCCTTACTTTTAATCAATTCCTTAAAACTATCACTTAATAATGCGTTTAGTTCTATTGAAGAATTATTATACCACGGATATTTTTTAATAAATTCCG
>JAHIZQ010000142.1 GCA_018814505.1 Candidatus Omnitrophota bacterium | reverse complement strand
TATAAAAAATAATTTCTTCCTGTTCTCGCCAGGTTAAACCTCGGAAAAAAGTAAGAGCAGTTTCTCCAATCATCCCTTCACTCGCAAACTCAGAAACAAGTATGTATTTTAGTGTTGCCAAACTTTTAAACAAAAGTTTTGGCAGGGTTATAATACTTTCTTCTCTTTGGATAACTAAACTGTTACTAAATCTGATGGTCATTTTAGGCGGCAGTAATCCCTTGCCCGCGAGATCTTTTATGCCCATTAAATTCTTTTTGATATCACCCTCTATCAATTTGTCCAAATAGTCTGAAATTTGTTCCTGCTCGTATCTATTTAGTTTTAAACCTTTTGGAAGCGCCGCGTTACCTTGAGGGTTTTTGCTGTCTGAGCAATTTATTTCAAGGGTCAAATCTTCTTGCGCGTTTTCAAGTTTTCGGGCAAGCTTATAAACCAAGCTAGAAAAAGCGCCCGCAAACCCCGGGGATACATCTATATCTTCATCTTCTTCGTCCAATAAATCTAAATCTTCTTCATCTTTTTCTTGAAGCTCATTTTTAGAACGTAGCTGTATGGACTTATTCCGATTCTGTATAACGTAATGTGCAAAAATCCCTGCCGTTAAAAGCAGAATACCTCCCGCAACCCACCATGCCCAGGATACTTTCCCGAAATTTTCAACGATAATTTCAAGAGAAGCCGCGTCAGCAAGCCGAGCTTTGGCTAAAATACCTCCAATAAAAGGCATGATAAGCATTTTTTTAAGACTACTGAAAGCATTCCCTCTACTTTTTTCAGCAGAAAGAGCTACATCCGTTTCTTGCCAGGTGTCCAAATTTGTATCGTTACTAGAACTACGAGATCCAATATTTTTTGCATAAACTTTTTTCCCGTCTATTTCTAAGCCTTCAATTGGTAGGACACCTTCAATCGGCTGGAAAGAATAATGCCTATTATGTATGACAATATCTTTTTTGTCTTCAAATACAGCGCGGGTGAGCTTAACCCAAAGCTTCTTCGCCTCTATCTCATCCAAAGAATAAACTGTTATAACATTTTTGCAAAAATCAGAATAAAGAGCTAAACTCGAAACTTCTGCTGTTAAATTTTTTAAGGTTTCAAATTTTTTGCCGGAAAGTAAACTAAAATACTGGGACTCATAATCTTTGCCGTTTTTGAAGTTCGGCATAATACTTACATAAGAAATGTTTTTTTCTTTGAAAAGCTTTGTAAGGTTTTCACTGTGAAATCCTCCTGTAATCAGAATCGTTATCTGTTTTTCCCTGTTTTCCCCTGCTGATGGGGATGAAAATTTGAGATTTTTTAAAAAAGCCTTATCCCGCTTAAATGAATATTCATAAAAAGCGGCAAGTTTTTCACGCCACACGTCAAACTGATATATACTTTGATTTGGTTCCGCATTTATCCCATAACGCGGCGCCTCTTTCCGTATAAATTTCAAATAATGTTTTACATTAAACTGTTTCTCATGTTCTTTGTAATATTCGTAATCTTTTTGGGTCAGCCTTATATTCATAAGATTTTTCGTCAACACAAGATGTTTAGACAATAAATCAAGTTCCCGCTCTTTATCACGCTTATAAAGCTTTTCTTTTATTTCGCTTTCCAGATTTTCCAATTCATCCATAAGAAGAGCCTTATCCATCGCGTTATAAACAGCAATATACCGTATATATTTTTGAAACTCAGGAAAACTTTTTATAGATACATTAACCGTTTTAGCTTTATTAATTAAGAGATTATAAAACTCCTCATTCGATGTTTGTCCTTCTTTAAATTTAATTGTTTCTACGGCAAGATCTTTAAAAGAATTTTTTGAAAGTTTTTTCTTTAAACTGTCTATTAAAACTTCTCTTTCTTTGTTTGCCCTTTCAAAGTTTATATTTTTTTCTTCATCGAGAGATTGAAATAAAATCTGGACATTTGGAAACGCCGCAAGACTTACATCTTTTTCTATAGCTTTTTGAAAAAGATATGGAATATAATCTTTAACGTCGAGTTTATCTTCTTTATATTCGATATATTTGGCATCGAACTCCAAAAACTCTTTGGAATAAATATTGTGTTTTAAGTTGTCTAGAAGAGAATCCAGCTGGTTTAAATACGTTTCGGCAGTGTTTTTGTGTTCTAAAAAATTTCTATATATTTTTAAATTTTCGACATAAAGAGTAGTGTCTTCAACTCCCCAAAGAGTTACCTCTTTCTCTTTTATATGGTTATTAATCGCGAAAAATTCCGCCCCATTCACTATTCCCTGACTAACAAAATAATCCGAAACCTTTTTTCTGACAACCCGATCCAAAATATCTGTAAACAAAGACAAATTATAAGCGCCTTCGCCGCCTTCGAGGTTAACCGTATCGACACCATAGGTTTTTTGAAAATATTCAATAATTTCAGCTATTTTTTGCTGGGCCTCATAATTACAGTGAGCATCCTGAATGTGTATTACTCTACTCGTTTCTTGGCCACCATTTGTAAGAGTAGCCTCCCACAAATCATTTACTTGACCAAGATTTCGTGGCAACACAAAAGTGCCAATGTCAAAATCCGCGCAGTCGGATAAATTCGTAAGACTCTTCGCGAAACTTTCCACATCAAGCGCTGTTTGTACACCCGCGTGGCACGTTTCAATAAAAACGTCTCCAAGGCACGTAGTAAGGAAAAAACATAAAAGAACTGTGATTGCCACAATTCTTTCTAGCAGTTTTCCCATCCAAAATGTCGAATGTTGCTCCGAATTACTCACCCTGTGCACCTCTTCTTTATATGTGTATTATGATAGTGGTTTTATAGAGTTATAGTCACTATAATACATATGGATAGTATAGCTTTTTATTGAATTAACGGCAAGAGGAAACATCTGGCTTTTTCATGGTTAACGCATTAGGCATTTTATCATCTTGGAATCTCTAAAGTACACAAAATCTGATATTTTGTACTTTCAAAAAGCAAAATATCGAAAAATAGCAATAACCCGCCATTTATACTAATTCCAAAAAATAAATGCACATAACAGATCCCGGATACCCTTTAACAGTCTCGGCACAGGGTTCCGGGATGACAATTTGGGATATTATTTTTTAGATTTGGTTTTATTAGAAATGTAGGGAGATACCCCATTCACTGAAATTCTAACATCTTCTTACAATGTCAAGATCCTTCGACTCGCTTCGCTCGCTCAGGATGACAAAGAAAAAAATATCGCTCAGAATGGCAGAGAAAAAAATGTCGCCCAGGATGGCACTTTGATTCATTCGCTCAAAACCCACCAGGATGACACTTTGATTCATTCGCTCAAAGCCCACCCTGCTTGTCCTGCTTATCCCGAGCGACGACAGAGGGGAGATTGTTTTGCTTCGGAGAACTGAACTATTACCTTTATTTGAGCATTTTTTTGAGT
>JAHIZQ010000141.1 GCA_018814505.1 Candidatus Omnitrophota bacterium | reverse complement strand
AGTATTGTGAAAGGTCTCCCAGAATATCTTAATATGCCGATATATGTCCCGATAGTTGTTATTTTTCGTGACGTGATAATTCTGTTGGGAGTTATGATAATCTATCTCTTGGCCGGGAAAATTGATATTAGACCAACAGTTTTAGGAAAAATTACCACTTTTTTTCAGATGCTTACGATTATTTTAGTATTACTGAGATGTGTTTATTCACCCTGGATCTGGAATGTAATGGTTTTATTGACAATCGTTTCAGGGATAGATTATATAAGAATAGGATCCTATCAAATTAATGGAAAAACGTAAAAATATTGTTACAGTGTGTATTGTTGGCCGTCCTAATGTCGGGAAATCGTCTCTTTTTAATTGCTTATTTAAAAAAAGACGGGCTGTGGTTGTAGAACAATCCGGAACTACCCGTGACCGCGTTGAGGCCATAATAACCATAAATAGTTTGAAAATTAAACTGGTAGATACCGGAGGTTATTTAGCGGAGGATAATGACGAGCTTTCTCTGCAAGTGAAGGATCAGATATGCCGGGCAATGGAAGAAGCGTCTCTCATATTGTTTGTAACTGATTGTGTTAGCGGGGTTGTGCCTTCCGATAAAGAAATAGCCGTGCTTTTGCGTAAATTTAATAAACCTGTAATTGTTGCCGCGAATAAAATTGATAATGATAAATTAGCTGATGACGCGGTTGAGTTTTTTCAGCTGGGATTTGGCAAGCCTGAAGAAATATCCTGTTTACACAGGCGTGGTATACGCACGTTAAGAGAGCGGCTTTTCGCGGAATTGAAAGATGAAGAAGATGGAGAGGAATATTTGGACGCGTCAGATGAAAAAGAACCGCTTAAGATAGCTGTTGTCGGTCGGCCGAATGTGGGTAAATCATCTTTTGTAAACAATTTATTGGAGCGCAATCGTGTTATAGTTAGTGATATCCCGGGAACAACTCGTGATTCTATTGATACCAGTTTTATCTATGAAGAGGATGAGTATCTTTTAATCGATAACGCCGGGATGCGTCATAAGCGCAAGATAAAAGAGCCGGTTGATGTTTTTAGTATAATGAGATCAAAAGAATCAATTAAGAGAGCGGATATAATCGTGTTATTGCTTGACGCGGCAAGCGGGGTAACTAAAGATGATTTGAGTATAATAGATTTTATCGAAGAAAACGGCAAAGCGTGTCTCATCCTTGTTAATAAGTGGGATTTGGCAGAAGAGACCGAGGACGTAACAAAAGATATTTACAGAGAACGTTTAATTTATGCGGCTAACAGGCTTTCAAAGTTTCCCATTGAATTTATTTCCGCCAAAACAGGCAAAAATGTTATTTCTTCACTTTCAATAATCAAAGTTTTAAATTTAAATCTTGATTTAAGGGTTTCCACACCATTTTTAAATGCTATTTTTAAAAAGAATAGTCCTTCAAAGGTGCCGGTACCAAGAAGAAAAAAAAGACCTAATTTTCTTTATATTGTACAAAGCAGTCAACGTCCTGTTGAATTTAAGTTTTTTGTTAATGACCCTTCAAGTGTACTGCCTTCACATTTAAATTATATCGAAAATAAACTTCGGGAAAACCTGCCGATTACAGGTATTCCAATAAAGGTTTTTATGAGAAAATCTAGGAAGGAAAGAAGATGATATCTTTAATTTTAGCTGTTATTTGCGCCTATATCATAGGGTCAATACCTACGGCGTATGTGTTTGGAAAAGTGTTAAGGGGAATTGATATTCGGGAACATGGGAGCGGTAATGTAGGCGCTACGAATGTAGTCAGAACTATAGGAAAAGTTCCTGGTAGAATTGTTTTTGTTGTAGATTTTTTTAAAGGTTTTGCGGTAGTTACATTACTACCACTTGTTTTTCAACAATTCGCGCCTTTTTCGAGCATTTTATCCTACAAGTATTTTTATTTTATTTTAGGGACTGCGGCTATATGCGGACACATATGGACAGTTTTTTTGAGGTTTAAAGGAGGCAAAGGTGTGTCGACAACGATGGGGGTGGTTGCAGGGCTCGCCCCATTGGTTTTTATATTGTGCGTTGTAGTATGGGTGATTGTGTTTTTCGCGACAAGATACGTTTCTGTAGCTTCCATAATAGCGGCAGTAAGCTTACCTTTATTTGCGGTTATAACGGATCAAAACATAGATTTTGTTGTTTTTTGCGCCGTTTTAACAATGGTTGGGGTTTATTCTCACCGCACAAATATAAAACGGTTAATTCAGGGAAAAGAGAGTAAAAGTTAGGTTAAAAAAAATAGAGCCAAAAGTTGCTTTTTTCGTAGAATCACGTATACTAAATATAGTTAACAGAGAAGAAAGAAAGTTTTTTTTTGCTTACTTTTTAAAGATTTTTAAAAAGTAAAGGCAGGTGAGTTATGAAGAAACTAGTTTATCGAGATCTGAGGGGAAATAATCCGAATAAGCATGAAGTTTCTATGGAAGAAATCAGTGCGTGGCCTAACTTGGATACGGGAGTGATAAACGAGGCCAAAGTGTCCCGTAAAAAGATCTACAAGTGTTTTATTCGGGAAAAATACATTTCAGAAGATGTACGAGAGTTAAGGAATTGGATATGCGATAAGAAGAGTGAGGGGTGCCGTAAAAATTGTCATGTTTTAAGGCATATTGATACCAGAACAGGCGAAAACAAGGTAATATGCAAGGTTCTTGGTGAATTTTTTGTCATACATAGTAACACGGCTTATAGGATAGTGTACATTAATGAAATCAGAATCCAGATAGACGAATAGGATAAATTTAAAAATTATTGCAAAGAAGGTATCTCATGGAAAACACACTACACAAATTTGCGCATATCTTTGTGCTAATGTTAGCGTTATGGAAACTGAATATTCTTAGATTGCAGATGTTTTTAACTGAAATGGCGTTGAAAAAATAAGAATTTCTGGTTTTCAAGTCACATAATACTGTTATGGGTAATGTGTGTTATTAGAGACATTACCCATTTTTTATGCGTAATACCTACCGTGATTCTTTATTTCTCCAATAATATTGACTATAAAAATCATATATGCTAAACTTTGTAGTTATTATGAGCAAAGTTTGTGTGATAGGAGATGGCGGCTGGGGAACAGCTCTGGCGTTATTGTTATATTCAAAAGGAACAAATCCTGTACTGTGGAGCGTTTCTTCCGATTACGCGGAGTATCTTAACAAAACAAGAGAAAATGTAAAATTTCTTAAAGGGGTTTCTTTGCCCAGAGATTTAAGAATTACATCGGATGATTCTATAATAAAAGATTCGGACTACGCGTTTTTTGTTGTTCCTTGCGAATATTTAAGTTCAATCGCGAAAAGGTTTTGTGACGGCAAATTTAAGCATATCATTAGCGCGGTTAAGGGCATAGAAAACGGATCATTAAAGCGACCTTCAGAAATATTATCAGACTGTTTTCCTTCTAATAACATTAGCGTTTTGTCCGGGCCGAGTATTTCATATGAAGTTGCTAAATGTATTCCGACTACAGTTGTTGTTGCTTCAAATAATAACGATGGTACGAAAATACAGAATTTACTTATTTCTGAGAATTTTCGAGTATATACTTCCAAAGATCTCGTGGGGGTTGAACTGGGAGGAGCGTTAAAAAACATTATAGCCATAGCCGCCGGTATTTCTGACGGATTAGGTTTTGGGACAAATTCAAAAGCGGCAATTTTAACGAGAGGCCTTGCTGAAATAACAAGGCTTGGAGTAAAGCTTGGAGCGGATAGGGAAACTTTTAGCGGGTTGAGTGGGATCGGAGATTTGGCAACAACTTGTATCAGCGGTCAAAGCCGGAACAGATGGTTTGGAGAACAAATTGGTAAAGGGAGAACGGTACAGGAGATAATGAGCGGTACGGAAGTAGTTGTGGAAGGCGTGGCTACATGTAAATCGGCTCGGGATTTGGCCGCAAAACACAATATAGAAATGCCCATAACAGAAAAAGTATATGAGGTTATTTATCAGGGAAAGTCTCCCGCTCTCGCGGTAAAAGAACTGATGACACGATCCGCGAAAGAAGAAAAAGAATATATAAACTAAGTAGAAATTTTTAGAATAACACGGGACGTGGCGCAGTCTGGCTAGCGTACTAGTCTGGGGGACTAGGGGCCGCCGGTTCGAATCCGGCCGTCCCGACCAATTTTGGTTGGCGGGTT
>JAHIZQ010000140.1 GCA_018814505.1 Candidatus Omnitrophota bacterium | reverse complement strand
CCTGTCGCTGTTTTTGTAAATATATTTTTTATCTGCGTAATATCTTTTTTGTTTTCTAATGCTGAGAGTAGCTCCGGAAATGCCTCATCTCCTTCTCCGACGCAAATCGCATCCAAGGTGGAATCCTTAATGCACTCGGGATAAAATGTAGGATGGGGCCCTCCCATAATGGTAAATATATTTTTAGAGGAGTTTCATCACCATTTACGGCGACGAGATATCATTCGTTGGTAATAGACCCTAAAAGTGTAAAATCCCCTTTAGAAATTACAGCCTGGACAAAAGAAAAAGAAATTATGGGAATTAAACATAAAGATAAACCAATGTGGGGGGTTCAATTTCATCCTGAATCAATTTTAACCGTTCATGGAATGAGCATCCTAAGAAATTTTATAAAAATTTAACATGAGGAACTAAATGGATATACAAAGCGCGATTAAAAAAACGGTTGCATTAGATAATCTTACCGAAAAAGAGGTTTATTCGGTTTTTGACGGTATTATGGCTGGTCAAAGTACGTCCGCGCAAATAGGCGCGTTTATTACCGCGCTTAGAATGAAGGGTGAAACTGTTGATGAAATAACGGGTGCGGCAAAGGTGATGAGAAAAAAAGCGCTTAAGATAAAAATTGGTCTTAAAGCCGACCCTATTGTAGATACTTGCGGAACGGGCGGGTCGGGTACAAATGTTTTTAATATTTCGACGGTTTCGGCGTTTGTTGTAGCGGCTTGTAATGTTAAAGTAGCTAAACATGGGAATAGATCCGCTTCCGGCAACTGCGGGAGCGCGGATGTTTTGGAAGAATTAGGGGTAAAAGTAGACGTGTCTTTGAAAGTGGTAAAAAAATGCATTGAATCTATTAATATAGGTTTTCTGTATGCGCCGCTTTTTCATACAGCCATGAAATACGCGGCGTTGCCGCGCAGAGAAATTGGGATAAGAACTATATTTAATGTTTTAGGGCCTCTTTCCAACCCGGCGTTGGCAACATGCCAGGTTTTAGGGGTATACGATAAAGATTTAACTGAAACACTTGCCAAAGTTCTCAAGAAGTTGGGAACGAAAAGGGCTTATGTGGTTCATGGCATGGATTCCGTTGATGAAGTTACAATTACCGCGAAAACAAAAGTTAGTGAATTATGCGGAGGCAAAATTAGGTCTTATTTTGTTAGTCCGTCGGATTTTGGATTAAAAAAAGCTAAAATGAAAGATATAAGAGGTGGGTCAGTCAAAACGAACGCGCGAATAATAAGAGATGTTTTAAAAGGAAAACCCGGAGCCAAACGAGATGTTGTTTTGATGAATTCAAGTATGGCGCTTATGGCGTCCGGAAAAGTAAAAAGTTTTAAAGAAGGTACAAAAAAATCCGCGCAGGCAATAGATACAGGCGCGGCATTAGAAAAACTTAACGCGCTAATAGCGATAACGAACAAAAAGGGTTAAGTTTAGTCAGCCTAAGGACAAGATATGATGTTGTCAAAAATTATAGAAGAAAAAAGACGGGAAATTGATAAGGCAGAAAGAAAGATCTCTCTTAATGATCTGAAAAAAAAGGCCGAATCTTTATATATCCGAAGTACGTTTAAAAAAAATATTTCGAGAAAAGGGCATATTAACCTTATAGCGGAGGTTAAAAAAAGTTCACCTTCAAAAGGGATCATTAGAGCTAATTTTGATCCTGCAAAAATCGCGCTCGCGTATCAGGCGGCTGGTGCCGGAGCGATAAGCGTTTTAACGGATGAAAGATTTTTTGACGGAAAACTAGAATACCTTAAAATGATAAAGGAAAGAGTGACAGTTCCGGTTTTAAGGAAAGATTTTATAATAGACGAGTATCAGATATATGAATCAGCTGTTTCGGGAGCGGACGCGATACTTCTTATCGCGCATATACTAACACAGGAAGAACTTAAACGGTATTTGGATATAACCAAAAGCTTGGGGATGGAAACTTTGGTTGAAGTTCACAACGAGGAAGAAGTTAATAAAGCTTTAGCGGTTGCGGCGCCCATCATCGGTATAAATAACCGAGATTTAAGGACGTTTAACGTTGATATTTCTATTACTCAGAGATTGGTTCGGCTTATTCCTGACACAAAAACAATAGTTTCGGAAAGCGGGATTTCCAGTTATGAGGAAATAATGTTTTTAAAAAGTATGGGCGTAAACGCTGTTTTAATAGGTGAAACATTTATGCGGGCGGAAAATATTGGCGAAAAAGTGCGTGAATTAATGCGGGAATAAATATTTGGTAGTTTTGATGGAGAAGAAAAGTGGTTAAAGTAAAAGTATGCGGGATAACAAACGAGGAAGACGCGGTAGAAGCAGTTCAATGCGGCGCGGATTTTCTTGGGTTTATATTTATTGAAAATACTACACGTTTTGTCGAAGAAAGTGTTATAAAAAAGATTGTGTCCTGTAATTTGAGAAAAACAAAACAGGATATAGTTTTTGTAGGGCTTTTTAAGGATGAAAATTTAGAAAAAGTTACGGAAAAAGTTAATTATTGCGGATTAAATTGTGTCCAGCTTCATGGGGATGAGAGTCCTGATTATTGCGCACGTTTAAAAAAGGTTTTGCTTGAAGAATACGATACTGCGCTTACCGTGATTAAGTCTTTTAAGGTGGCGGAAGAGATTTTGCCCAACATAGATTATAGTGTTAGAGATTATGATAGCGCGGATTATTTTGTTTTTGATACTTTTCATTCCACGCTTGCCGGAGGTACCGGAACGAAATTTAACGTAGAGGTTTTAAAAAAGAAAAAGTGGCAGATAGAAAAACCGTTTTTTGTCGCGGGCGGGCTGACCCCTCAAAATGTTTCAGATGTTGTCAAAAATATTGCGCCTTATGGTGTGGATGTTTCAAGCGGAGTGGAAAGTGTTCCGGGGAAAAAAGATAAAAATCTTTTAAAGGAGTTTATTCATAATGCAAAAAACACGTAAAGTCCCAGATAGAAAAGGATATTTTGGAGCTTTTGGGGGGAGGTATATTCCTGAAACCCTTATGCCGGCAATAAAGGAATTGGCCGAAGCATATAAAAAGATTTCAAAGGATAAGTCTTTCAAGAAAGAGTTATCCGATTATTTTAGTAAATACGCGGGCAGGCCTACTTTATTATATTTTGCTGAGAGGCTTACAAAAAAACTTGCCGGACCTAAGATATACCTTAAGCGTGAAGATTTATTGCATACAGGGGCTCATAAAATAAATAACACGATCGGTCAGGCTCTTCTCGCCCTGCGTTTGCGCAAAAAAAGGTTAATTGCTGAGACCGGGGCAGGCCAGCATGGAGTGGCTACCGCGACAGTCTCTGCGCTCTTTGGTCTTAAATGTGATATTTATATGGGAACCGAAGACATAAAAAGGCAGAGTTTAAATGTTTCGCGGATGGAACTTTTAGGAAGCAGAGTGATTCCCGTAAACACTGGTTCATGCACTTTAAAAGACGCGATGAATGAGGCGATAAGAGACTGGGTTACAAATGTTCGTGATACGCATTATGTTATCGGTTCTGTTGCTGGTCCGCATCCGTATCCGATGATGGTCAGGGATTTCCAGACTGTAATCGGAAATGAAGTTCGCCGGCAGATAATGCGTGTAGAAAATAAACTGCCTACGCATCTTGTCGCCTGTGTCGGCGGGGGAAGTAATTCAATGGGGCTTTTTTATCCTTTTTATCGGGATAGTAAGATAAAGTTTATTGGTGTGGAAGCCGCCGGGATGGGGCTTAATAGCGGGCATCATGCCGCGGCTTTGATGAAGGGAAGAATCGGGGTACT
>JAHIZQ010000139.1 GCA_018814505.1 Candidatus Omnitrophota bacterium | reverse complement strand
TATAAGAGGATACGATGTTAATGTCAAAGGCACGGAAAATCTGATTAACGTTGTTAAGGAATACGCTAGCATTAAACGTGTTATTTTTGCTTCAAGCATGCTTGTTTGTAAGCTTGGATACAATCCTAATAATAAATGTGACTATATGCCCTCAACTTTATACGGCGAAAGTAAAGTTTTAGGGGAGAAACTTGTGTATGAAAATGATGCAATGCTTCCGGAATGGGTTATAGTTAGACCCACTTCTATCTGGGGGCCATGGTTTGGCGATCCGTATTATAAATTTTTCGATATGGTAATAAAAAGGAAGTATGTCTCGTTAGGCAAATACGCCGCAACTAAAACGTTCGGATATATAAAAAATGCAGTATTTCAAATGGATAAACTCCTTTTTGAAGAGAGCAGAAAAGTAGAGAAAAGAATGTTTTATTTGGGAGATTACAGTCCTCTCAATATTTCCGTGTGGTCAGATAATATAACCGAAGTTTTAAAAGAAAAACCTGCAAAGCGCGTTCCAATGTTTATCTTTCGCATGGCCGCGTTAGTGGGAGATATGCTAAGGATGTTAAATTTTAAAAAGTTCCCAATGAATAGTTTTAGGTTGAAAAATATGACAAAAGATAATATCATTAACTTACGCGATATTAAACAAATTGTGCCGGCTTTACCGTGTTCATTAGAAGAAGGCATACAGGAAACTTTAGAGTGGATGAAAGAAAGTGCCGCAAAAGTATGAAAGTTTCTATTATAACAGATGTTTTAAATTCAGAAAACACTTTAGAAGAATCTATTCTAAGTGTTTTAAATCAGGATTACGAAAACATTGAGTACATAATAGTCGATGGCTGGTCTACTGACGGAACTTTGAAAATTATTGATAAATATATGAAAGGCATCTCGAAGTTTATTTCGGAGCCGGATAAAAATCATTTTGACGCGATGAATAAAGGGATAAGGCTTGCATCCGGGGATATTATAGGATTCCTTCATGCGGATGATATTTTTGCCGATAATTTTGTTATACGAAAGATCGCGGAAGAGTTTATTCGTAAAGACATAGATTGCGTGTGGGGGGATTTACTATACGTTGATAAAGAGGATACGGACAAGATCGTTAGATGGTGGAAGAGTTCCGAGTATAAGAAAGATCTATTCAGAAAAGGGTGGATGCCGGCTCACCCGACTTTTTTTGTAAAAAGGGAAGTATATGAAAAACACGGGAATTTTAATCTTGATCTGCCGATAGCAGGAGATTATGAAATCATGCTTAGGTTTCTTTACAAATGCGGAATAAAAGGGTCTTATATTCCGGAAGTGTTAGTTAAAATGCGGTTAGGCGGTTTAAGTAACCAAAATTTGAAGAATATTATCCAAAAATCAGGCGAAGATTTGAAAGCATGGCAGATTAACGGATTTAGTAGGAGTTTGGGAACGTTGTTTCTAAAGAACATATCAAAGGTTTCACAGTTTTTTGTGAAATAAGAAGTATTATTTTAAAACAAAAAACCGACCAATGGTGAAAGGCACAAGATGACAGGTAAAAAGATTTTGGTAACCGGCGCAGGCGGATTTATAGGGTCACACCTAGCAAAAAAACTTTTTAATGAGGATAATTTTGTCCGAGCGGTTGATATAAAATGGGATAATTATATTGACGAAAAATATTTTTCAGAAGAACTTACGCTTGATTTAAGAAAATATGAAAATTGCGTTCTAGCAGTAAAAGATATGGATTATGTTTTTAATTTAGCGGCAAATATGGGAGGCATAGCTTTTATTACTGAAGTAGGCGCGGATATAATGCATGACAATACGCTTATAAATTTTTATATGGCCAAAGCTTGTTTAGCGGAAAAAGTGAGGCGTTTGTTTTTTTCATCATCCGCGTGTATTTATCCGACATATAAACAAACTGCCGCGGAAGTTAAGCCCCTCAAAGAAACAGATGCTTATCCCGCTAACCCGGATGATTTTTACGGTTGGGAAAAACTTTACGCGGAAAAGATGCTGGAAGCTTTTTCTCGGGATTACGGGCTAGACGCGCGTATCGCTCGATTTCATAACATTTATGGTCCCGAAGGTACATACAAAGGTGGAAGGGAAAAGTCACCCGCCGCGCTTTGCAGGAAAGTTTCATCAGCGACTGAAGACGGCGAGATAGAAATTTGGGGCGATGGGGAGCAAACCCGTTCGTATTGTTATATTGATGATTGTTTGAAAGGGATAATAATGCTCATGGAGTCTGACTATACAGAGCCTCTTAACATCGGTTCGGATAGACTTGTTACGATCAATGAACTGGCGGACATTATTATTAAGATTTCCGGTAAAAATATTGCAAAAAAGTATAATTTGAACGCGCCACAAGGCGTCAGGGGTCGAAACGCGGATTTAACCATTGCTGAAAGTTTAGGGTGGCTTCCGGAAGTAAGTCTGGAGGAAGGCATTAGGAACGTTTATTTATGGATAACTTCCGAGTTAGAAAAAGTAAAGCAAAAGAAATCAAATTTTGACACCTCAACCGCAGGAAATATCTGCGTTAAGCCATAAATATGGATTCTATAACAGTCGAAAATGTTACGAAAACAAAAACTTTAAAAAAAGCCATTGTTGTCCCGTCTTATAAAGTGTCGGATAGCTTGCCGCTTCTCTTAGAAAAAATACCATCGACGAGCGTTGATTATATCATTGTGGTTGATGATAAATGCCCTGATGGTTCAGGTCTTGGCGCGGAGAAACTTAACAAAAAAAATTGTGTTGTAATTTATCATGAACAAAACCAAGGCGTTGGCGGCGCGGTTATTTCAGGGTATTTAAAAGCACTTGATTTAGGTTGTGACATAATTGTA
>JAHIZQ010000138.1 GCA_018814505.1 Candidatus Omnitrophota bacterium | reverse complement strand
TTAGAAGAACTGCTTTCAGATGTGTTTCCAATTGCCAGCCATGACGGGCGATATAAGCTAGAGTATTTGAATTATGATATCCGCCAGCCAAAGTATAATGGGGAAGAATGTAAACGGCGGTCTCTAACTTACGCGGCGCCTTTTCGGATTAAATTGCGTTTGAAACTGGAAACAGAGATTAAAGAGCAGGAAGTTTATGTCGGAGAAATCCCGCTCATGACAGATGTAGGTACTTTCATTATAAATGGGGACGAGAGAGTTGTTGTGAACCAACTTCACAGGTCTCCAGGAATATCCTTTGAGAAAAATTCAGTTGTGGGAGGAAAGTCCATTTTTTCTGCCAGGCTTATTCCGGATCGCGGTGCGTGGATTGAATTTATGTTTGATAAGAGCGATTTACTCTACGTATTTATTGATCGTAAAAGAAAATTTCTAGCAACTACCTTTTTAAGGATTTTTGGGTTGTCTCGGGATGAAGATATACTAAAGGCGTTTGGAGGAGTTGAGGAAGTAGCTTTGACCAGACAGAAACAATGTGAGGAATTAGCTGGTCGGGTTTTAGCCGAAGACATAATAGACGAAGAATCCTCTTCCATAATTGCTCAAAGAATGGAAAAAATTACCACAGCAGTTGCGAACCGTATGTGGGATAGCAAGATTCGCACCGTTAAACTTTTGCAGTCAGTACCTGAAGGTATAATACAGACTTTGGAACATGACGGCACAAAGACTAAGGAAGAAGCCTATCTTGATGTATATCGCAAACTTCGTCCGGGCGATCCGCCGACTTTAGACGCGGCAAAAGATCTTATAGACCAAATGTTCTTTGATGAAAAGCGATATAATCTTACAAGTGTCGGTGTGCGGATGATAAATCGTAAATTGGGTTTAAACAGGCCGCTTAACGCGCATTTATTGGATGAAGAGTTGCTTGTTGGGGCTATCCGGCATCTCTTGGGCATAAAGGCTGGAACTAATACCATTGATGATATTGATCATTTGGGAAACCGGCGTATAAGATGTGTGGGGGAACAGCTTTCCAACCAGATTCGTATAAGCATGTCTAGGGTTGAAAGAGTGGCGAGAGAGCGGATGAGTGTTTATGAAATGGAAGATGTGATGCCGCACAATCTTGTAAATACGAAATTGATAACCAGTGTGATTCATGATTTTTTTGCCAGGGGAAGGTTGTCGCAATTTATGGATCAAACAAATCCTCTTGCGGAATTGACACATCTTAGAAGATTGAGTGCGTTAGGGCCGGGCGGTTTGAACAGAGAACGAGCGGGATTTGAAGTCCGTGATGTTCATTATTCGCATTACGGTAGGCTCTGTCCAATTGAAACTCCGGAAGGGCCGAATATAGGTCTAATTAATTCACTTAGCACTTATTCCGGAATAGATGAGTTTGGTTTTTTAGTTACTCCGTATCGTAAGGTTGAAAACGGTAGAGTTTTGAATATAGTTGAATATCTTTCGGCAGATGTTGAAGATAAGTATGTTATTGCGCAAGCAAATTCCAAACTTGATGAAAAAGGTTTTTTTAAGAAAGATAAAGTTTTTTGCCGATTAAAGGACGATTTTATTCTTGCGGATGTGAAAGATGTTCAATATATGGATGTCTCACCGCTTCAGCTTGTAAGTGTTTGTGCCGGCTTGGTTCCATTTCTGGAACATGACGATGCTAACAGAGCTCTTATGGGGTCGAATATGCAGAGGCAGGCTGTTCCGCTTTTATTTCCGGAAACTCCTCTTGTGGGTACAGGTTTGGAAAGGCGCTCGGCAGAGGATTCTGGAGCATTGGTTTTAGCCAAAAAAGCCGGAAAAGTAACTAAAATTGACGGGAGTGAAATAGTTGTTTCCGGAGAAAAATACCGTCTTAAAAAATTTGAAAGAACTAATGCCAGGACGAGTATCAATCAAAGGCCGGTAGTAAATCTTGACGATGAAGTAAAAGAAGGCGATTTGCTTGCGGATGGTATCGCGACACAGGATGGCGAGTTGGCTCTTGGAAGAAACGTTTTAGTAGGGTTTATGTCCTGGAGAGGCTACAATTTTGAAGATGCGATTCTTATAAGTGAAAAACTGATTAAAGAAGACGCGTATACTTCGGTGCACATTAACAAGTTTGAACTTGAAGCAAGGGATACAAGGCTGGGAAATGAGGAAATAACCTGTGATATTCCCAATGTTGGGGATGAGGCGCTGAAAAATCTGGATGAAAATGGTGTTGTGCGTATTGGGGCTGAAGTTTTCCCGGGAAGCATATTAGTGGGTAAGGTTGCTCCAAAATCAGAAACGGAACTTTCTCCTGAAGAAAAACTTTTACGCGCAATATTTGGAGAAAAAGCCGGTGATGTTAAAGATGTGTCACTAAGGGTACCTTCAGGTGTCGAAGGTATAATTGTTGATGTTAGAGAATTGTCGAGGAAGAATGCTAAAACAATGACCCGTGAACAGCGTAAACAGGATTCAAAAGAGCGCAAGATTGTAAAAGAAGGGTATAGGAGCATTTTAGAACAGCTAGAAGAAAAAAAGGCGGAACGGGTACATCAGAAACTTATTGGCAGTAAACTAATAAGTGGGTTAGAAGATATTGGAAGCGGTCAGGTGTTAATCAAGTCGGGTAAAGTGATAACTGAAGAAGATCTTTCAATGTTTAGAAAAGCAGATTTAGATACTGTCTGCATAGATAACGATGAAAAATTGCAGGCGAAGATTAACAGTATTTTAGTGACCATAAATGGACAGATTGAACAGACAATGATGGAGATGGAAAGAGATCTGGACAGAATTAAGCATGGTGATGAACTCCCGCCAGGAGTTTTAAAAAGAATAACGGTATATGTGGCAAGCAAAAAGAAATTGCAAGCAGGGGATAAAATGGCCGGTCGGCATGGCAATAAAGGTGTTATTGCTAAGATATTGCCGGAAGAAGATATGCCGTATTTTCCGGATGGAACCCCTTTAGATATTGTGCTTAATCCGCTTGGAGTGCCAAGCCGTATGAATATTGGCCAGCTTTTGGAGACACAGCTTGGATGGGCCGCGAAAATTCTCGGTCGCAGATTTTCGACTCCAGTTTTTGACGGAGCAAGTGAATTAGATATCAAAGAGGCCATGAAAGAGGCAAAATTACCGGAGCGGGGAAAGATAACTCTTAGAGATGGATATACAGGAAAATCTTTTGATCAGGATGTTACGGTCGGATACATATATATGATGAAACTGGCGCATTTAGCTGATGACAAAATGCATGCCAGATCCATTGGGCCGTATTCTCTTGTAACACAACAGCCACTTGGTGGTAAAGCGCAGTTTGGTGGGCAAAGGTTTGGAGAAATGGAAGTTTGGGCACTGGAAGCATACGGTGCGGCATATACACTTCAGGAACTTCTTACCGTAAAAAGTGATGATGTTGTTGGTCGTACGAAAATCTATGAGACCATTGTTAAAGGAGAAAATATGCTTGAACCCAGCACTCCTGAATCATTTAATGTTTTGATAAAAGAACTTCAAAGTTTGGGGCTAGACGTACATCTTGAACAAGCTGAAAACGCGTAGTTCATAGTTATTAAAACTGATGAAAGAAATAAGGTTTTTTTGTTAATAAAAAAAGGTTTAATTGAGGTGGAAAATTATGTTGCGTAAAGTAAACAAGTTTGACAAAGTTCGAATACAAATAGCTTCCCCTGAAAAGATTAAAGAGTGGGCTACACGCAAAGTTGGAAACCGTCATGTATTGTTTGAAGTGAAGAAGCCGGAAACTATTAATTATCGTACCTTGAAACCGGAAAGAGACGGCCTTTTTTGTGAACGCATTTTTGGGCCGACAAAAGATTTTGAATGTAATTGCGGGAAATACAAAAGAGTAAAGCACAAAGGTATTATTTGCGACAGATGCGGGGTGGAAGTTACCAAATCAAATGTGCGTCGGGAGAGAATGGGGTGCATAAAATTAGCCGCACCAGTTTCTCATGTATGGTTTTTTAAAGCTATTCCTTCAAGAATGGCTAATCTTTTGGATATGAAAATGAGGGATTTAGAGAGAGTTTTGTACTATGAACAGTATGTCGTTGTAGATCCGGGTGAGACGCCCTTGAAAGCGAAAGAAATGGTGACGGAGGATCGATACGCGGAGATAAAAAAGGAATACGGTAGTGCATGTAAAGTTATGATGGGGGCGGAAGCTGTCCGGGAGCTTTTAAGAAATGTTGATTTAGAAGCTATTACGGCAGAACTTTCAGCCAAGATATCTGAGAAAAAAGATATTAATACGAAAAAAAGGTTAATGAAAAGACTGAAAGTTGTGGATTCTTTCAGGAAAAGCGATAATAAAACCGAATGGATGATTTTGGATATAATTCCTGTTATTCCTCCGGA
>JAHIZQ010000137.1 GCA_018814505.1 Candidatus Omnitrophota bacterium | reverse complement strand
TATTGTAAAAAGATTTGTTATTACTATCTTTGAACCGAACAACAAAACAGAAGGAATAAGTTCTTCGGATAGTAATGAGTTTAGGCCTTTGGCGCTCCGTCAACATCAAACAAAAAACCTTTTTCCTCGAACACACCAAAATTGTGGAGGGATATGGCTGTCCTATGAATTGAATAGGGAAAGATTCCAATTACAATCCGCGCCTCCAATAGTGGAACTGTTGCAGACTTTTATTGATTACGAAGTAATAAACGAAAAAAATTATAAAAATGTTACTATCTTTTTCGAAAGACTGCTTGAAAAAGTGAAAGACTTGACCGTTCTTGAAGAAGATGCGGCCTATTTCATGATAGCGAATTTGGTGGAGGCTTGGTTGATATCGGCCGACAACTATGACAAAATCCTTGACCTGATAGAAAAAATAAATCTGGAAGCGGGGATGTTTAAAAGAGAAACCTTTGAGAATTTGAAAAGCCTGGCGTCTGTTATCGGGACAAATGCGCGCGGCCGGGATTATTTCCCGGATATTTTAAAACACATGGATGTTGATTATTTGATCTCTTTAATTGAAAACCCGGGAGAAGGCAATCAGGTATCAGAACGGGCGTGGATAGCTTTTGATTTTATACGTCTTCTATTCCATATCCGTGGGATTACTGAGAAAAACATAGCCCGGATTAAACAGAACACCGTAAATTTTACACACAGGTCAAACAAAAAATATATCGACACATTAAAAGCGTATGAAGCTTTTGGAAAGTTCGTTGATGAAAAAAAATTACACTGGAATGTTTTAGAGAAGGATACAGATGCCTTCATAGAATGGCTGGAAGATGATTCTCTGCCGCCAATAACGTACATGGAGATTATGCGGACAATTCATGACGATCACATTCCACCGGAACCGGTGAGTGTGCGACGTGATGGTTTGAAAGAAAATGTTCGGGCACCGGTAAAAAGATTAAAAACCGAAGAGCCTAAAATTGATGAAGTGTCAGTAACTGACGGGCGCTCAGAGATCGAGTTCCGCGCAGAAATATTTAAATATGGTCTTATGCGATTATTACAAAAAGATCCAAAAAAAATATTTGCAATTGCATTTGATTCAAATATAGGCGAAGATCAGAAAAGCATCATCATGCCCATATTTACGGCTGTAGATCAAATAAGGAAGATGGTGGATAGTGGGGGACATCCTTTATTTCCCAACCTTAGAGTGCTCAGAGAACAGGGGAAATCGGGAAAATTGATGATAAAGTTGAACGGATTAATAGAGAGTGGTACGTTAGATAAAGAACGAATATTTCTTGTTGCCAGAAAAGAAAATGTGGATAACGACAAGTTTAAAGCACTTGAAGGGAGTTCCTGGATAGCCGCCATAGATGACTTAAGTAACGGGGAGATAACATATTTGCCGGTTTTTGAAGCTCTCTCTCTGATAATTATGTCTGCACAAGTAACGAATATGGACAATGTAACAGAATTTTATAACAAAATTTCCGACAAGACAGAAAAAGAATTACAGGAGATGCTCAAGGATAAGTTGATTTATGTTTTGCCCAAGACTGTTCGCATTCCGCCACAGCGATTAAGAGAGCTCTACGACACTGTTAAGGATATTTATTTGGCGGCATAAGAACGTACGCTTCTTGCGCGGAATGCGTCCAGTAGGGAAGATATAGCCCGAGTATCCCTATAATACGCCTATTCATTAAACAATTTCCAGATACCACATTTCCAAATTCTAAGACAATATTTTTCCGATAGAACCAAAAAAACACTTGCAAAAGAAAGAAAGCTCCATTAAACTACCAACATGCCTAAAAAAGGATCCCTCAAAGACAGATTACGTAACACCGGCATCCGCCACTATGACGATCTAATCCACGATCAATCAAAAGAGTGGCTGATCGAAAACTTTAGCCCGGGAGCTACTGTTTATCCAGTCAACGTTGCCAGGCTTATGCGGAACATCATTTGGCAAACCCGAGAACGAACTATAGCAGGAGAGAAGCCGCCATTAAAAGAACTCCTTAGAACATTCTGGTACATGTACATCAAACCAACTCTTTCCCGGGCAGAAGCTTTATCCCAGGAAACAGATCAATACGCTCAAATGATAGCCACAATCGTCCATATGGTGAAAGAAATAGAAGTCATGGAATACAAAGACATCGGATTTCGCGATGATAACCAGG
>JAHIZQ010000136.1 GCA_018814505.1 Candidatus Omnitrophota bacterium | reverse complement strand
GTAAGTCGGTGAAGGCGGATAAAACTACTGGGTAAGCCAGTATAAAAATCCGTTTTACTAAAAAGTTGATAAGACGGAAAGATGACGTAAGAGACAGTAATTATGGCAGAATACATTTGTCCGCATTGTAAAAAACCTGTTTATGATGATGAGGCTCTTCTATGCCTTTATTGTGGGGAGAACCTTGAAAGAGGTATTGGAACTCTTGGTAAGATGAAATATTCTTCACATTGGATAATATTTGCCGGTGTTGTTTTATTTGTGATACTCTCTTTTGTTTTGTTAATATGTTTTTAGATGATAAAGCTGAAGGAATGGGATATGATGAAAAAAACGATTATTGTCACAATTGTCGTAATGGTTTTGGCTATACTAATTATTGGCGCGCTAAAAGTTTATGAAGCTAAAGAAATAATGAACATGCAGATTGATGAAATGGATCTTTCAAATGTACCGGATGGTATTTATGCGGGTGAAGAAAAGTATATGGCTTTTGTGTGCAAGGTTAACGTAACTGTTAAGAAAAACCGAATAGTTGACATAGCGGTTTTTGAAGGGCGCGAGAGTGAATACATTGAAAGAGCGAAAGAAGTTGCGGACAGGGTGATCGAGAATCAATCACTTGAAGTTGATACTGTTACAGGTGCTACTGTTACAAGTAAAGCCATTCTTAAGGCAATAGAAAAAGCGTTAAAATCTCCGCGCCTTGACTAAATATGACAGGTCGGTACCATTAGTATCGGATATCGACTATAAATTTATTAATTTTTTGGATTTTCAGATTTAGATGCTGTAATGTGCTGTGAATTTAGAATCCAGGAGCATATTATGAAGAAAATTGTTTTGGTTATAAGTTTGGTATTGATGTTGAATATGGCTGTAGAAAATGCCGGTAGTAAACAGGCAGATTTAGCGGGAATTTGGTATCCAGGTTCGGCAGAAAAGCTTAAAACAGAAGTAGAAGGACATTTAAAAAACGCTCAAATAGGGTATATTGACGGAGATATTATCGGAGCAATAGCGCCGCACGCGGGTATCAGGTTTTCAGGGTCTATTGCGGCATATACGTATCGGGCTTTAGCCGGGCAAAAACTCAAAAAATTGATTATAGTTGGGTTCTCGCATAAATATTATTTTCCGAATACCGTATCAGTTTTTTCGGAGGATAGTTTTACCACGCCACTTGGAAGCGTAAAAATCGATATGCCCCTTTCCGAAAAACTTATGGCAATGAATTCTAGTATAAAAAGTCTTCCGGAAGCGTTTTCTTCGGAGAATTCAATTGAACTTCAGATCCCATTTATACAAATTGTTTTTGGCGACAATATCCAGGTTGTGCTTATATCTATTTGTGATCAAAGCAAGGAAACCGTAGAAATGTTGGCAGACGCACTTTACTCTGTTTTAGAAGGTGAAAAAGATTTTGCTGTAGTTGCATCAACTGATATGTGTCATTATTTGTCGTATTTTTCAGCGGAAAGAAGAGATCGGAATACGATCAAAGAGATAAAGGCGTTTGAACCGGAACTTTTTTATTTAGCAAGCGCTAAAGGAGACCATAAACTAATGTGTGGCTATGGCGCAGTGTACACGGTTATGAAAGTAAGCAAAAAACTTGGCGCGGACAAATCAATAGTTTTAAAATATGCCAATTCCGGAGATTTTGCTCCAGAGACAAAAAATAAGGTAGTTGGTTATTTGAGCGCTTTATTTGTTAAAACTGCCGAAGGAGATAATAAAAATGTTGTTGTAGACGAGAAGAATAAAGAGATCAATTTACCTGAAAACCCGAAAGCCGGAGATGCTATTCAAGGCAAAAAGGAGGAACCCGGCATGTTAAATAAAGCCCAAAAAAAAGAACTTTTGACACTTGCCAGAGATTCAATAAAACTGTATCTGGAAAATGGTAAACGTTTAGACGCGAAAACAGATGATAGTTTGCTTAACGAGGATATGGGTGCTTTTGTGACTTTGCATGAAAACGGTCGATTAAGAGGGTGTATCGGAAGGATAATCGCAACAGGATCGCTTTGCCTGGCTGTGCGTGATATGGCGATAGCCGCCGCGGTACAGGATCCGAGATTTAGATCGTTAAGTTTGGATGAATTGGGTAAGGTGGATATAGAAATATCTGTGCTATCGCCTATGAAAAAAATAAATGATTCTAACGAAATTGTTATGGGTAAACACGGAGTAATGGTAAAGAGCGGGTTAAAAAGCGGGGTTTATTTACCACAGGTTGCTGATGAAACTGGTTGGGACAGAGAAACGTTTATGAACAGTCTATGTACAAATAAAGCCGGACTGTCTCAAGATGCGTGGAAAACAGGTGAATGTGAAATTTACATTTTTACGGCGGAAGTTTTTGGAGAGCCGACTAATCCGGAATAGAGATTGCACTATAAATTAAAACAGGGAAAAGTATGAGCAGGTTTTATGTTCCTAAAGAAAATGTTCGTGGACGAGAAATTGTTATTAGAGGCAGGGAAGCGCATCATATAGCGGATGTGATGAGGCTTCAGCCTGACGATAAAATTGTTGTTTTTGACGGCACTGGAAATGAATACTCTGGTTTTATTAAAAACATTAACAATAAAGCAAAGAAAATTATAATTGAAGTAGTGTCAACTAAGCATCCTGTTGCAGAAAAGAGCCCAGAAATAGTTTTAGCACAGGCACTTCCTAAAAGAGATAAAATGGATTATATAGTTGAGAAATCTGTGGAATTAGGTGTTTCACGGATAATTCCGATTATAACCAAAAGAACAATAGTGCGGCCGCATGTCACGGGAAGTAATAAGAAAGTTGAAAGATGGGGCAAGATCGCGGTTGAAGCTTCTAAACAGTGTGGTAGGTTAAATGTTCCGAGTATAGACAATGTTACGTCATATAGTGATGTGGTTCAACAAATTGAACAGTTTGATCTTGTTTTGTTTGCCTGTTTAATGCAGAGGACCGTTTCGATAAAAACGGTATTATCAGATTTTAAAACCGGAAAAATTCTTGTTTTTGTGGGGCCGGAAGGTGATTTTACTCCTGAAGAAGTGTCTTTCGCGGATCGTGGTAACACCCGTTTTGTGTCATTAGGAAGAAGGGTGCTGAAAAGTGATACTGCCGGTCTTTTTATCCTGTCTGTGCTCAATTATGAGTTTTCCATGTAATTCTTGTAGTGTATCCTATAAATAAAAAATTAAGGTTTGAGAGTAATGAAGTTTTGTATAAAAACATTGGGTTGTAAAGTTAACCAGTATGAAGAACAGGTTCTCCGTGAGAATTTATGTCGAATGGGTTTTGAAGAATCTTCTGAGAAAGAATCAGATATAGCAATTATTAATTCTTGTACAGTAACTGCTCAGGCGGATAGCAAAACCCGAAGGCTGATTCGCAAATTGAAACGGGAAAATGAAAAACTGAAAATATTTGTTACAGGATGTTACGCGGTTTTCGATGAAGATATTAAAAAAATAGAGGCTCTGCCAGAAGTTTATAAAGTAATTCCCGGGAAAGATAAGATGAAGTTGCCGGCAATTTGCAGTGTGTTATTTTTAGCGGCAGAAAAGTCTGAAAAAATAAAAGAAGAGATTGAAGGTTTTAGTTCGCATTCAAGGGCGTTTTTGAAAATACAGGATGGATGTGGGCATAAATGTTCATATTGTAAGGTAAGTTTAGTTCGCGGGCCGTCGCGTAGTAGGGATGAACACGCGGTTATTAATGAGTTGATTCTTTTGAACAAAAAAGGGTACAACGAAATTGTGCTGACAGGTATTTGTTTGGGGGCGTGGACAGGCTCTAACTCCATGACTTTTTCGGATCTTTTGCGGAAGATTGATAATCTGGACGGAAATTTTCGCGTCCGGTTAAGTTCTATTGAACCGGATTATATAAATGACGCATTAATCGAAACTCTTTTCTCATCACATAAAATTTGCCGACATTTACATGTTCCCCTGCAAAGCGGTTCGGATAAAATATTAAAACTTATGGGTAGGCGCTATTGCACAAAAGATTTTGAGCTTTTGGTAAAGAAGCTTAGAAGAAAAATGCCTTTAATGGGAATAACAATGGATGTTATTGTCGGGTTCCCGGGAGAAACCGAAACTGATTTTGATGAAACAATAAATTTTATTGATAAAATAAAACCCTCGAGGGTACATGTGTTTAAATACAGTGACCGGAAAGGAACGGCTTCATTTTTGTTTAAAGATAAAGTGCCGGTTGAAGTGGCGAAAAGACGTGTAGAGAAATTGATGGAGAGGGCAAAACTTTGGGAAAAAGAGTTTTCAAAAAAATTTGTCGGGAGACAAATCGAAGTTTTAATAGAAAAACAGACAAATGCTGATTACTCAGAAGGTTATACCGGTGAGTATGTGAAGGTGAAACTGAGGGGTCTTGCGGTTAGGCAAGGGGATATAGTAAGTGTTAAATGTCAGAATTCCTAGGTTAACGATGTGGGTATAGAAAAAAACTAGTGTACTGATTCTATGGGACATAATGACATATTGGAAAAAGCTGTTAAGTGATGAGAAATAAAAAAGTTTTTCGTAAACCTAGTTTTTGTAGCGAATAGGACAAAATTACGCTTTTTAAAAACTCTAAAAAAGCTATAAAAATTTAGTTTTTACCCAATCTGTTAAGTCAATAAACAGCAGAATAGGTTTTTAGATTTTCTTTTCCCCTGGTTTGACAACCCCATTTTTATATGATATACTCACAAATCCATTAGAGGGGAAAGCCTTGCCTGAAATATTAAATGAAATTAACTGGTTGGACATACTTTTTATAATTCTTTTGTTGGGAATGGTTTATAAAGGATTACGGTCTGGTGTGATCGGACAAATACCTTCTTTGATAGGAGGATTTGTTCTGCTATACATATCTATTGAGTATTACAGTTTTACGTCTGAAGCTATTTTTGGATTTATGTTTCAGAAATGGACAAAACCAGCTTCGTTTTTTATTATTTCGGCAGGAATTTTTGTCGCGGTAAAAATTTTAGAGAGAGTACTTAGTGTGATAAACGCTAATGAGTTTGCGCTGATAGAAAGGTTAGGCGGCGCAGTTATAGGTGGGTTTCGCGCGTGTATGCTGTTTGGTGTTCTTGGAATGATATTTTTACTTATGCCGATAAAAACTATGCAGACATCAGTTGTAGATGGGTCAAAAATATGTAATACATTGATTACTATGGATTTTAAAATTTATGTGTGGATGTCTGAAATAATTAGGCCTTCGGAAAAGAATAAAAAAGATATTAAAACGTTGCAAAAAGAGTTTCGTAATGCTGAAATGATGTAAAAAACTGTTTAACAACAATAAACGCATAGGAGAAAGATGAAATTAAAAACAATTTATGAACTTGCGGTAAAAAAAGGATTAAAAGAGGATCAAAGATCAAAAGGTACAATTGAGGAAGCGATCAGGGCTTCTTTAAAAGCTTATAAAAAAAGTAAAGGGATTGACCGTGAAGCTTTTGATAAAGAAACTCTTAAACATCCCTACAACGATACTCGTATATTAAATGGAACGGGCAACGAAGACATCAAAAATGTTTTGGTTGGTATAGATATTGACGCGTCCGAGGTTTTACTGGCAGACAGATTAAGAGAAAAAGGGAACAAGATTGATCTCATTATATCTCATCATCCGGCTGGAAGAGCTTATGCGCAGTTACATAAAGTTATGGACATACAGCCGTCTTTATGGGAAAAGTACGGGCTTACGAATGAAGTCGCCCAGGGCATTATGAAGGACAGAATCGAAGAGGTTGCGAGAGGCGTTGCTCCGGCAAATCATGCTCGGGCAGTTGACGTGGCAAAACTTCTGAATATTCCGTTTATGTGTATACATACGGCGGCTGACAATTGTGTGGCCCATTTTTTGCAGAAGATTTTTGACCAAAAAAAACCTAAAAAACTCAACAATGTTCTGGCTATATTAAAAAACATTCCGGAGTATAGACAGGCAATGAAAATGTCAGCAGGGCCTTTTTTGCTTATTGGAGAAGAAAATACTTCTGCTGGAAAAATATTTGTTGATATGACAGGTGGTACTTCTGGTCCGGATAAAATGTTCGCAAGATTATCTCAAGCGGGTATAAAAACTATAATTGGGATGCATTGTAAAGAATCCGGATACAAAATAGCAAAATCTGAATTTTTAAATTATGTAATCGCTGGCCATATAGCAAGCGACAATTTGGGACTTAATTTATTATTAGACGAAGTTGACAGTAAAAAACAGTTAAAATATGTTGAATGTTCAGGGTTTAAACGTGTTAGGCATGGCTAAAACAGCGTTTGGGAATCATTGATTATTTGCAACAATAGAAGTGGTGATGTAATTTATGGGAAGATATCCGCAGGAGCTTATTGACCAAATATTGGATCGAGTGGATATAGTTGACATTATATCGGGTTATATAGGACTTAAAAGAGCCGGAAGGAATTTTAAGTCAAATTGTCCGTTTCATAACGAAAAGACACCGTCTTTTGTTGTAAGCCCGGAAAAACAGATATACCATTGTTTTGGTTGCGGAGCCGGTGGCAATGCTATCGGGTTTGTGATGAAGTATGAAAATTTAACTTTTCCTGAAACAATTACCATATTGGCAAATAAAGCAGGAGTTGAACTTCCAAATCTGAATAAGCTTAGTTCACAGGAAGAGTCAATTACGGCGCGGCTTTATGAAGTTAACAAATTAGCCACAGAGTTTTTTCAGGCAGGTTTGAAAAGTGGTGAAGGTAAAACGGCGCAAATTTATCTTAAGGCGCGGGATATTAGTTTTGAATCGGTAAAAAGGTTTAAAATTGGATACGCGCTTTCGGGGTGGGATAATTTTCTTAAATATTGTAATAAAAAGAAAATACCTATAGAAGTTTTAAGAAAAGCAGGATTGATTATTCGTGGGGAAAAAGGAGATTATGACCGATTTCGTAAACGAATAATCTTTCCGATTTTTAATGAGCGAGGGAATATTTCAGCTTTTGGCGGGCGTGTGATGGATGAATCTTTGCCGAAGTATATTAATTCCCCGGAAACGTCCATTTATGTGAAAAGCAATGTTTTATATGGTTTGAATTTTAGCAAAAAAGGCATTCGGGAAAATGGTTGCGCAATTATAGTAGAGGGATATTTGGACGTTATTGTGCCTTTTCAGTTTGGGATAACAAACGTTGTAGCGGCATCCGGTACGGCGTTAACTTCGAGACAGGCTCGCATGCTTAAAAAATATACCGATACTGCGGTCATGGTTTTTGATTCAGATCAAGCCGGGGAAGCGGCGAGTTTGCGGGGTCTTGATATATTAATTGAAAATGGAATGAAGGTAAGAATAGCCCGGTTACCGGAAGGCGAGGATCCCGATAGCTATATTCGTAAAAACGGGAAAGAAAAGTTTGACATCTTAATTAATGGCGCGAAAGAACTGTTTGAATATAAAATAGAGCTTTTAATTGAAAAATTTGGGGCAAATAGTGTTGGCGATATTGCCGTGGAGATGTTACCGACAATATCCAAAGTAGGCAATGCTGTGGTAAAGGCCGATTATATTAGGAGACTTGCGGGATATTTAAGAGTTCCGGAAAATTCGTTGCACCAAGAATTGGGTAAAGTTAAAACGGATTATTCGCATAAATCTTTGTTAAAAGCGGAAACAAAGAAAAAAAAGAGCATCTATATAAAAAGCGAACTGCATCTTTTAGGACTGGCAGTTTCAGATATTAACGTGTTTCGTCTGATTCAGCAAGAATTAGGGCTGGATAAGTTCAGGGATGAAACGGTGAAAAAAGTATTAAATATTATCGGTGATTTTTTTGAAAAGGGCATAATTGATATTACGCCCAGTAAAATATTGGCGCGTATACAGGATGATGAAGATGCGAACGCGGTATTTTTGGAAGCTTTAAAAACTGCCGAAATAACAGAAGAGCCCTTAAAGGCGGCGAGCGAATGCATAGCGTATGCGTTAAAAGAAAACAAGAAAACCGCACTAAGCGAGCTTACATACCAATTAAAAAAAGCTCAGGCAATAAATGATAGTAGTGCCATAAAAGATTTGGTACTAAAACTAAATAAGCTTTATAAAGAGAAAGTTATGTGATTATGCCTAAACGACGAAAGCAAATAAAACGGGCAGTAACAAAAGTATCTAAAGCGCGTAAGAATGAAAAAAATAGTGCCGCGCCCAAAGATCAAGAAAGTCTGCACACAGAGAAGTCTTCGGAGAAGACGGCTATAGTTAAGGAACTTATCCGGGTGGGAAAGGATAAAGGATATCTTAGTTATGATGAAGTTAACGATATCCTTCCTGAAGAGGTTGTGTCTTCCGCCGAAATTGATGAAGTAATTGAAACCTTGCAGGATGAAGATATCCGGCTAGTTGAATCCGCGGATAATGAAGAAAGAATTCCGCTTGCGGTGAAAAGAGGTCAAAAAAAAGTAAAGGTACGTAAATTTGTTCAGATTGATGATCCTGTCAAAATGTATCTGAAACAGATGGGGCAAATTCCCCTATTAAGCCGTAGTGAAGAATTGGATTTGGCGAAAAGAATAAAGAGCAAAGAGAAAGAGTTTAAAGAAATTGTTTTCACTATCAAGTTTGCCCGTGAATTAGCTTTGGAAGAAATTGAAGATGCGCTGGACAATGATTATAACCTGGATGAAGTTTTAGATGTTGATCCAGGTTATAACCCTGAAAAACTTGAAAAACAAAAACGCCAAATCATTAAACGCATACGCATTTCAAAAAAACCGGATACAATTCAAGCACTTATCTCAAAACTTAAAATAGCGATTATTCTTACTGAAAAAGTCGCAGAAGATATAATGCATCCGCTTGAAGAAGCCAAAAGAGCTAAAAATAAAATTGATAAACTTAAAGCAGAAAAGAAAAGTACAAAAAAGCATAAAGCGGAACAAAGGCAACAACAAAGTATTTTACGGTCGCTTATCAAAAAACTTGGAATAACCGCTGAAGGGATAACAGAGGATGTTGCTGTTTTAAAACAAATTGAAATGGAGTACACGAAAGCAAAAAAAGAACTTGTTGCCGCTAATTTACGTTTAGTTGTCAGTATTGCCAAAAAGTATACAAATCGAGGGCTCTCTTTTCTGGATTTGATTCAGGAAGGGAATATGGGGTTAATGAAAGCGGTCGATAAGTTTGAATATGAGAGAGGATATAAATTCAGTACCTATGCTACATGGTGGATACGTCAGGCAATAACCAGGTCAATAGCCGACCAGTCTCGAACAATCAGGATTCCGGTGCATATGACTGAAACAATAAATAAATTGGTGCGTGTTTCTCGTAGCCTTGTTCAGGAGAACGGACGAGAACCCAGCCCCGAAGAAGTCGCGTCTGCGATGAAAATACCGGTTGAAAAGGTTCGAGGTATAATAAAAATTGCACAGCATCCAATATCTCTGGAAACACCTATCGGAGATGAAGGAGATACGAGTTTTGGTGATTTTATTGAAGATAAATCTGCTATTTCTCCGGCAAATGCTACGGCTTATGCAATGCTTAAAGAACAGATGGATGAAGTTTTGGAAACCTTGACAGATAGAGAAAGACGGGTATTAACCTTACGTTTTGGTATCGGTGACGGTTATCCGCGAACACTTGAAGAAGTTGGTAAGATATTCAGCGTGACGCGCGAGAGGGTCAGGCAAATCGAGGCAAAAGCGTTAAAAAAATTAAGGCATCCCATTCGCGCAAAAAAATTAAAAAACTTTCTTGATATGGGTTTTTCAGAATAAATATAATGAAAAGAAATTAACTAAACTAAGGAGAAAACAATGGGAGTTAAAAAAATAGAGCTTTTTATTCCGGGGGAACTGAAAGAAGAACCTATTCTTTATCATATGATAAAGAATTTTGATGTGTCTATTAAAATCATTGAAGCGTCTTTTTCAACGGAAAGTGGCTGGGCCTATCTTATTGTTAATGGTGAAGAATCGGAAATAAATAAACTGTTTAGTTTTCTTAAAGAAAAACACATAAGCGTGGAAGTAAAGGAAAAGTGAAAATAGTAAGGTGTTTTTATGTTGATACGCTGTATAAAGGTGTATTAGCGGATGATGACATTACGGTATGGGAAGAAAATGGGCGAAAGCGTTGTTTTAAGCTTCAAGATGTGACATTATTAGCACCCGTGGTTCCATCAAAGATAGTTTCTGTGGGATTAAATTATTCTTCGCATGCCGAAGAACTGGGCATGTCTATTCCGGAAAATCCGATTATATTTATCAAACCGTCAACGGCAGTAATTGGTCCGTATGACGCGATAATATATCCTAAAATCGCCCAAAGAGTTGATTATGAAGCCGAGCTTGCTTTGGTTATTAAAAAAGAAGCTAGAAATGTTCGAGCTAGAGACTCGGGAGAATACATAGAAGGATATACTTGTTTTAATGATGTTACGGCCAGAGATTTGCAAAAAAAAGACGTACAATGGACTCGAGCAAAATCTTTTGATACCTTTGCACCGATTGGGCCGTGGATTGAAACAGAGGTTGATCCGGGTTCGGTACAAGTGCGTGCGTATGTTAACGGGGAATTGAAGCAGGATTCGAACACAAGGGAATTTATTTTCAAAATTCCCCAACTGGTAGAATTTATTTCGGGTATAATGACATTGCTTCCGGGTGATGTTATTACTACCGGAACGCCTTCAAATGTTGGGTCAATGGTCCCGGGAGACAAAGTTGTTGTAGAAATTGAGGGGATAGGCAAACTTGAAAACCATGTTATCAGTATGGGTGAGATATGAAAATAGTTGTGCAAAGAGTAAAAAGTGCGGAAGTGAGAGTCGAGGAAGAGCTCACGGCAGAAATCGGTAAAGGCTTTTTATTGCTAGTGGGGGTAGAAAAAGGAGATTCCGTTCAAACCTCTGCGGAAATGGCTCGAAAGATTAGCGCTTTGCGTATTTTTGATGATAGCTTCGGTAAAATGAATCTGGACATAAGACAAGTATCAGGAGAGATATTAAGCGTTCCGCAATTTACGCTTTTAGCAAATATCGGTAAAGGCAATAGACCGGGATTTGATAACGCGGCTCTTCCGGAAAATGCCAAAAATTTATGGCAGAAGTTTGACCAGAAACTGATAGAAAATGGGATCAAAGTTTTCGAGGGTATTTTTGCTAGTCATATGCATGTGAGTTTGGTAAATGATGGACCGGTTACATTTGTGATTGATTCGCGGGAAATTTTAACTTAATATATAGGAAATGGGATTTTCGGGATATCTATGATAAAACTGATTTTTATTTATGCTGAAGGTAGCGAGGATGATGGCACATTTGTATAAACATATTCGAAATATGTCTATTATCATAGCATTATTGATGATAGACCTGTTGTTCTTGGGTGATACCTATGCGGGTGTCTCTATGGATGGTGAGACGATAGCGATAAGTATGCCATTGGGCGCGAATTTAGAGGAATCAGTACAGGATTTATGTCCTGAAGGAATAAATGTTCTGGGTATGTTTATGGCTTTATGGAGCCAGTCAAATTATGAAGGCATGTATGAACTCATTGACGATGAGAGCAAGGAAAACTATTCATTTGAACAGGCAAAATTAGATTTTCAGTTTATGAAATTTAAAAACTATACAATTAGCTTGATAAAGAAGCAGGATGAAAATTTTGAGTTTTTTTTAACTCATGGAGACTGGAAGAGTGGTGACAAAGATTTAAGAAAAATATTGCTAAGCGGCAAAACGTTTAAAATTATTATGCTGAATAGAGGAGAGTTTTTAAAGAAATCAGTAGATTGTTATTTTTGATAACGATAAGGAGGAGATGTCAAGATGGAAAAAATAAAAAATATTGGTGTTATTACTTCGGGTGGAGATTGTGGTGGGCTAAACGCGATTGTTAAGGGCGCGGCGGCAATGGCAAACAGCTTAGGCATAAAATGTTTTGTTATTCCAAATGGATATGCCGGTCTTTATAATTTGATTGACTTTGAAAAATTAACCGAACTTACAAAGGAACGCATAGATCTGATTAACGCGAACATGGCAGGGTCTGAAGCAGGGCATTCCAGGGTCAAGATAAAGAAAATAGAAGACGTTAATAAATATGAAAGGATTAAAGAGGGGCTGAAAAAGTTTGATATTGATGCGCTTGTAATTAGCGGTGGAGACGATTCTGGTAGTGTAATGGTGGATTTATGCAAAAACGGAATAAAATGTATACACGTTCCGAAAACAATGGATTTGGATTTACAAACATATTCGGTTGGGGGGGACTCTACAATTAATAAAATTGCGGTGTATCTAGATGAATTGAAAACTACCGGGCGTACTCATAACAGGGTAATTGTGTTAGAAGTTTTCGGGAGGTATGCGGGACATACGGCTTTTAGAAGCGGGATAGCCGCTGATGCTGACGCGATTATTATTCCGGAAATTCCGGTAAACTTTGATGAACTGTACGCGAATGTTAAACAAAAACTGACAAATCGTATTATCCATAGCGATGTTTATGGTGGCACATATTTGATTGTAGTGGCGGAAGGATTACGAGATGCCAGTGGTTCGGAAATTGTTGATAAAAGTGCGGGAACTGATTCGTTTGGTCATAAAAAATTGGCAGGTGCGGGAAAATATGTGTGTCAAGAAATTGAAAAGCGGTTTAAATCGGATGAAGATATAACGGATTTCATGAAAAAGACTCATCTTTATGTTGAAAAAATTTATGAAATTCCGGAAGTGCGTGCAGTAACTCCGGGACATCTGGTTCGTTGCGGGAGAAGTTCCGCGTATGATGTAAATTTCGGTAAAGAAGTTGGTGCGGCGGCTGTTTCTCTTTTAATGGAAAACATTACCGGAGTTACTATGGTTGATGTTAAAGGGAGTGAAGTGCGTTATATTTCCGCAGAAAAAGCAATTAAACAGAAATATGTGGATTTAGATCAGGTAAGTTTGCATGAACAGATGGGAATATGCTTCGGGCGAGAACAGAAAACATTCACACCATCGTTTAAAGAACTTAAGGATTCACCCGAGCGATATATGTAATGCTGTACTGGGTAAAGCGCTTGATAACTGCAGAGTCTCCGAAAAATTATTGCGTAAAAAATAATGAAGATACAGGCAAATGATTACGGACGATAAACGTGCATTTAAAAGGGTTCCGTGTAAAATTAATGTAAAAGTTCTCCGGACTGAAAAGAAAGGATT